>NZ_JALKFY010000441.1:0-527 GCF_023242985.1 Frankia sp. Mgl5
TTCTCTGACCGTGTTAACCACGCTGGCGCTTGCGTATCTGGTCTCCGGTGTGGTATTCGGCTACAGCGGCTGGGATATGCCGGTGCTGACCGGTTTTACGATTGTGGGCAGCGAGCTGGACACGTCCACCGTGTTCATGATACCGCAGTGGAAGTACCTGTTCATGCAGTACGGATTGGGCTGGTTTGTCTCTGCGGTGGTGGGCACGATTTCGTTCATGGTCTCTGTTCTGGTCAGGAGCGCAGCTGCGGGAATGGGCATCATGATGGCCGCTCTGATCAGCGGAACAATCCTGACGCAGATGGCTTCCACGTGGGAATCAGCGAAATATCTGTTTGTCGTCAATCTGCAGCTGACTGACTATCTGGCAGGGGTGCTCCCGCCGATTCGCGGCATGACTCTCCCGTTTTCGCCCGGCGTCTTGTCTGTATGGGCGGCAGCGGCGCTGATCATCGCTTATGTGGTATTCCTTCGCCGTGACGTTACCTCATAAAAAAGAATCCCGCAAAGCTCGAGTTGTACTGATA
>NZ_JALKFY010000442.1:0-526 GCF_023242985.1 Frankia sp. Mgl5
CGCTTGGCTGCCGCCTCGGCGAGCCGGGCGCCCTCGGCCGTGTCGGCCCACAGGGCAGGCGGGAGCCCTCCGCCGTAGCGACGATCATCAGGCAGCGCATCGGCCGCTGTGCGGGAAAAGAGCAACAGATCACCGGGCAGCGTGGTGTCCACCTGGTCAGGGTCGGTGACGCCATCCAACCGGATCGCGCTGATCCAGCCGTAGTGCCCAGCTGCGGCCAGCAGACTCGACCAGACATCAATTTCGTCGTCGTCGGGCCCTGACGGGGTGTCGCAGGTGATCTGCAATCCGCCGATCGGCCGATCCGCCATGGTGCGGATCACCTCCAGCAGACCTGTTGCAACATCATCGAGCTCGTCGAAACCGACCTTCGCACCGGACGCGAGGAGCCGGCGCGGGGACGGGCAGTCGAGCACGATGTCGGCACGGCCACCGAGCTGGTGGAGCAGCGCGTCGAGGGTGTCGGCCAGCACCCGGCGCGGCTCGGCCAACTCCAGGGCCGCGCACACCTCCGCAGCGTCTCCAG
>NZ_JALKFY010000443.1:0-517 GCF_023242985.1 Frankia sp. Mgl5
AGTAGAAGCTGCCCTGGAGCACGCCGCCGAGGAACTCCAGGATCGCGTCGAGCCGCGGTGACTTTCCGGCGGTGGCGATGATCTGGAAGAAGCGCCGGTCGAGGCTCCTGCGGCGGGCCTCGTCCTCGGTCGTGGCGATCTCACGGTGCAGCCGGGCCAGTTCCTCGGTCTCCAGCGGTGTGAGCTTGCGGACCGCACGCCGGGTCGTCATCCCGGACACCAGCGCGACGACCTCGTAGTGGTCCTCGATGTCCTCGACGGTCACCTCGGCGACGAACGCGCCGCGCCGGGGCACGGCGTCCACGAAGCCCTTCTGCGCGAGTTCGATGAGGGCCTCGCGGACCGGGGCGCGGCTGATCCCGAGCGCGTCGGCGACCTCGTCCTGATCGATCTTGCTGCGCGGCGGCAGCGCACGGGAGACGATCGCCTCCCGGATGAAGTCGGCCGCCTCGTCCTTGAGGTTGCCGTAGCGCCGCCGACCCGAGGCGAGCAGCCGGATCGCACTCGGGTCGGCGTC
>NZ_JALKFY010000444.1:0-516 GCF_023242985.1 Frankia sp. Mgl5
GGATTCCAGTGCAGAAGGCGGCTGTCCCGGCTTATATTGATTCAGCGTCCTGTAGGCGAAGCCAAGCACGCGAAGCGCGTTGGCGGCCATCTCTTCGGTTCGCTCCAGGATCTGCATGCGCATTCGCTGGGTCAACGCGACCGTCTCTCCTTTCCACAGGATATGGCTGCAACGCTGCAGGATCGCTTCCACCGCCCCTTTTGTCAATAAGGTTAGCTTGCCGTCAGAGGTTCGGTCCACAATCGACATCATTTTTCTGTCTGAATCAAAGGGGAGCTCGTCAATCCGTTCCGCAGTCTGAATTTGACCGCGCTTCCCGTTATGGGTCTGTTTGGCCTTTTTTGCGACGACGAGCAGCGCCCCCTCGGTCGGATCTCCGAGCACTCGCCAGGTCTGGGCCGTTTTCGTCAAAACCAGCATTTTTCGCTCAGTTTGCTCATCGGAAATCAGGCTGGCATTGTTGCATCGCTCCGCTATACGTATGAGGTTCAGCAGATTGACGTCACTGTGCAGGGC
>NZ_JALKFY010000445.1:0-504 GCF_023242985.1 Frankia sp. Mgl5
CGGACCGAAGCGAAGGAAGCAGCATAAAGCTGGTATAGTCCGTCTACGTCGGTGTCCGAGAAATGGGCAGCACCTCACACGTTCTCCGACGACGTCGTCGCCGCAGCCATGATCGACCGGCTGGTCCACCACGCCGAGGTCCTCACCCTCACCGGCGACTCCTACCGCACCCGAGCCCGCCGCGACCTCCTCGCCAAAGACCGCACCAACCGCGACTAACCTGACCACCGGGTGCGCAGATTCACTTCGGCAGGAACCGTTCAGTTTTCGCTCGGCGTCAACACGCCAGCTCGCGACCCGGATCGTGGCGCTCACCGCCGAGATCGACGACCTCAACCGCCGGTTGGCCGCCGTGCTCAACCGCCACGCACCCGCCCTGCTCGCCAAAGTCGGCGTCGGACCGGACACCGCCGCGGCGCTGCTCATCGTCGCCGGCGACAACCCGCGACGGCTGACCAGCGACCGATCCTTCGCGGCACTGTGCGGGGTGAGCCCGATCGAGGC
>NZ_JALKFY010000446.1:121-501 GCF_023242985.1 Frankia sp. Mgl5
GGCCCACCAACCGCCGTACCACCGGTACCAGCGCCACCAGCGACCGTCGTACCACCCACGGTCGGCCCGCCAACCGCGGTACCGGCGCCACCAGCGACGGTCGTACCACCCACAGTCGGCCCACCAACCGCCGTACCACCGGTACCAGCGCCACCAGCCACGGTCGTACCACCCACGGTCGGCCCGCCAACCGCCGTACCACCGGTACCAGCGCCACCAGCGACGGTCGTACCGCCCACGGTCGGCCCGCCAACCGCGGTACCGGCGCCGCCGGCCACGGTCGTACCACCCACAGTCGGCCCACCAACCGCCGTACCACCGGTACCAGCGCCACCAGCGACCGTCGTACCACCCACGGTCGGCCCGCCAACCGCCGTACC
>NZ_JALKFY010000447.1:0-501 GCF_023242985.1 Frankia sp. Mgl5
ATTTAATACAGCCGATTTTAGGCCGCTGAAGCTGAAATCATAAGAACCCGGCTCCATCCAGGCACGCGGCAGAGGTACGTTTGCTTTTCCTTCATGAGCAAGGCGGTCGATATGCGGCCCGCCGGGATAGGGCAGATTGAGCGACCGCGCCACTTTGTCGTACGCTTCTCCTGCGGCATCATCCCGCGTCTGGCCTAATATCGTAAAGCTGCCGTGCTCCTTCATCAACACCAGCTCGGTATGACCACCGGATACCACCAGTGTGACCAGCGGGAACTCCATTTCTGTCACCAGCCGGTTGGCATAAATATGTCCGGCGATATGATGGACGCCAATCAGCGGGATTCCACGCGCGAAAGCGACAGCTTTTGCCGCAGCCACTCCCACCAGCAGCGCCCCAACCAAGCCAGGCCCGTAGGTAACCGCAATCGCCGAAAGATCGGAAAGCGATTTGCCCGCCTTTTCCAGAGCTTCCTCAATCGTTACCGTGATGTTTTCCAC
>NZ_JALKFY010000448.1:0-497 GCF_023242985.1 Frankia sp. Mgl5
CGTCCGGGTGGGCGGTGACCCCGAGGATGTGCACGGTACGGGAGCCGACGTCCAGGGCGGAGAAGCAGTACAGACGCTGGAGTGCCACGGCGCAGTCGTCAGGTAGCGGGGGCGCATTGCTGCGCCCCCGCCCCTTCAGAACCCGGCGTGCCACTCGTCATCCGACGGATCGTGGACGCACTGACCTTGTGTCCGAGTTTCAGGAGCTCCCCTTGGATCCGCTGGTAGCCCCATGTCGTGTTCTCGGTCGCGAGCCGCTTGATCAGCGTGGCGATCTCCTGGCTGATCGGTGGCCGTCCTGTCTGTTGCGGGTGGGTCCATTTCCGTGTGATCAGGCGGTGCTACCGGCTGACGGTCGTCGCGCAGGAGGCCGCCGCGGACGCCCGGATCGTCTACGCCGACAACGATCCGATCGTCCTCGCGCACGCCCGCGCCCTGCTGACCGGTACCCGGCAGGGCCGCACCGCCTATCTCGACGCCGACCTGCGCGAGCCGGA
>NZ_JALKFY010000449.1:0-494 GCF_023242985.1 Frankia sp. Mgl5
GTCCGGGACAGGCCGATCGTTCGTTCCCGCCGGTAGATGTCGCGTTCCTTGACGATCTCGCGGACCGAGTTCGCCATGCCCATGAAACAGGCGCACAGCACCAGGACGACGAGCACCTTCATCGCGTCCGGATTAGGCGCGGCCGGCAGTGATCTCAGTCCGTCCGGAGCTGGGATGACCCGGGGGATGATGCCCAGCAGAAACGGGAACGCGATAATCATCCTCAGATAGGAAGGATCGGCGAGCACCACTCGCAGATATCGCCGGGTGAGCGTGACGAGCTGCGCGACTACTGGTTGCTGGCGGACGCCGGGGAGTTCGGCCGGCGCCTTGCGCGCGACCGGCGCCACGACGGCGGAGGGCACGAAGTACTCCGAGGCGCGGAAACGGGCGGCCATCTCCGCACCCGGCGTGTTCTCCAGCTCCCGGAAGACGGCCGCGAACTCGCGGAAGTCCTCCTTGCCGAAGAAGCGCAGCGCCCCGTCCGACGGGCC
>NZ_JALKFY010000450.1:0-493 GCF_023242985.1 Frankia sp. Mgl5
CGGGTGTCGGTGAGTTCCATGGTGCCGGGGAGCAGGTCGCGGGCGGTGTCGTACAGGCGTTGCTCGGCGGTGGCGAGGAGCACCTTGTCGATCGACGTCTCCGGCCCGATCCGCCCGCCCTCGCCGAGGCGGCGCTGGGTGGCGTGCGAGCGGCAGCGGATGGTGTGCAGCGCCAGGTAGGCCGCACCCAGATCCGCGTCGTCCGTGCTGTCCCTGCTGGTCGTCTCGTCCAGCAGGCGCTCGAGCCGCTCGTAGAGGAACGCGATCCGGTGCCAGAAGCAGGTGGAGCGCTCGTGTGGCAAAAGGTCCATCGCGAGCTGCCAGCCGTCGCCGGGCTTTCCGAGCATGCGGTCGCCGGGGACGACGACGTCGTCGAAGAACACCTCGGCGAACTCGTCGATGCCGTGCATGGTGCGCAGCGGGCGGACGGTGATGCCGGGGGTGTCCATGTCGACGAAGAACGCCGTGATCCCGCCGTGGCCCGGGGCGGTGC
>NZ_JALKFY010000806.1:0-68388 GCF_023242985.1 Frankia sp. Mgl5
GGGTGAATGAGTCCATGGACTCATTCACCCGCCACACATTCAGTCAAGCGCCGATGCGCTCGGGGTTTGGACACGGAGTTGGCTGGGTTCCTATGGCCATCTGCGCTCGGGCATCCACACCGCCAGCGGCAGGGCGGCGGCGGCCTCCCTCGGGGCAGCAGGCGGACCAGCCCTCCGGAAATCTCGCTGGACGCGGCCGCCGGGCCCACCCCTCCAGCGCCCGACACCCGGTGGACGACAACCTGAGGGATTCCGTGCCTGGACCAGGCACTAGCCCATTTCGTCTACCGACGAACCCACGACTCAGAAACTATGACGTATCGACGCCAGCGACACGGCCGGCTCCCCGGATGTTTTCCTCGGCGTTATGTGGGGAATCCGCAGCAGTCTCATCAGCGACCTTGAACCCGCGTGTCGACTCGGGTCGGCACAGCCCCGTGTCAGCTGACGCCCGGGTCAACGCGACCCCGCGTCAGCCGGCGCTTGGGCCCGCGACAGTCGTGTCAGATGCGTCGGATGCGTCGGATGCGTCGGCGGCGTTCGCGTCGTTGTCTGCGGCTGGGTCGGTCTGGCCGCGGCGGGAGTCTCGCATCAGCGGGAACAGGACGACTTCTCGCAGCGTCGGGGCATCGGTGAGCAGGGCGATGAGGCGGTCGATGCCGATGCCGAGCCCGGACATCGGGGGCATCCCGTACTCCATCGCCTCGATGAAGTCCTCTTCCAGCATCATGGTCTCGTCGTCGCCGGCGGCGCGCAGCTCGGCCTGCTCCTCGAGCCGGCGGCGCTGCTCGACCGGGTCGACGAGCTCGGAGTAGGCCTTCACCAGCTCCCAGCCGTTCACGACGACCTGGAACATGTCGAGCCGGGACGGGTCCTCGTCGCTGCGCCGGGCCAGTGGGACGAGCTCCGCCGGATGGTGCACCAGGAAACACGGCTGGACGAGGTGCGGGCGGACGGCCTTCTTGTAGAGCAGGTCGACGAGCGCCGCGTAGGAGGCCGCGTCGTCGACCTCGAGCCCCAGCTCGCTGATGCGCGCCCGCAGGGTCGGCAGATCACGGACGACCGTGAGGTCGATGCCCGTCCGCCGGGCGACCTCGGCCCGGTAGTCCAGTTCGGGCCAGTCGGCGCCGAAGTCGAGCTTCACGCCGTCGTAGGTCACCGTCCGGCTGCCGAAGACGTCGTCGAGGACGGCCAGGATCATCTCGCGGACGAAGCGCATGTTGTCGCGGTAGTCCCAGTAGGCCGCGTACCACTCGAGCATCGTGAACTCCTGCAGGTGCGAGGGGTCCATGCCCTCGTTGCGGAAGTTACGGCCGAGCTCGTAGACGCGGTCCAGGGAGCCGACGACGACCCGCTTGAGGAACGTCTCCGGCGAGATGCGCAGGTAGAAGTCCTCGCCGAGGGCGTTGTGGTGGGTGACGAAGGGACGGGCGGCCGCGCCCGACGCCGCTTCCTGCAGCATCGGCGTCTCGACCTCGAGGAAGTCGTTGTCGTCGAGGAAGCGGCGGATGCGGGAGATCGTCCTGGCCCTGGTGCGGAAGCGCTCCCGGGAGTCGTTGTTCACCAGCAGGTCGAGGTAGCGCCGGCGCAGCCGGGCCTCGACCTTCGACAGGCCCTGCCACTTGTCCGGCAGGGCACGCACCGTGCGGTTCAGGACGACCAGCTCGGAGGCGCCGACGGTCTTCTCGCCACGGCGGGTGGTGTAGAGGGTTCCGGTGACGCCGACGAAATCGCCGATCTTGACGGCGCGGGCCCACTCCTGGAAGGTCTCGACCCCGAGCTCGTCCCGGGACAGCGACACCTGGACCCGGCCGGCGCGGTCCTGGATGTGGCCGAAGACCAGCCCGCCCATGCGTCGCCAGAGCACCACCCGGCCGGCGAGGCGGACGGCCGTCCCGTCCGCGGCGGCGGCCGCGGCGGAGGTCACCGAGTCGGTGAGATACCCGGAGCGGGGACCCGCCGTGGACTCGTCCGTCGCCATGCACAACACCCTTTTGCGAGAGGCTTCCGCCCGAGAATCCCAGGCGTCTTGACGGCGCCGCGCACGTCGCAGTTCCCGCGGCCCGCGTAGTCAAGCCTACTGGCCGCCTCAGCCACCCCCGCCGCCCACGCGCCCGCGAGGGCCCGACCGCCCGCCCTCCACCACCCGGACGGCCGGTGCCCCCGGAGACCAGTGCCCGCGCAGACCCGTGCGCTCAGCCGGTCTCGACGACGGCCTGGGCGAACTGGGCCTTGTACAGCCGCGCGTAGGCGCCGTCCGCCTCCAGCAGGGCGTCGTGGTCGCCCTGCTCGACGATCGCGCCGTCCTCCATGACGAGGATCGTGTCGGCGTCCCGGATGGTGGACAGCCGGTGGGCGATCACGAAGGCCGTGCGGCCGGCGCGCAGCCGGGACATCGCCCGCTGGATCAGCACCTCGGTGCGGGTGTCCACCGAGCTCGTCGCCTCGTCCAGGACGAGGATCAGCGGCTCGGCGAGGAACGCGCGCGCGATGGTGATGAGCTGCTTCTCACCGCCGCTGACCCCGACGCCCTCGTCTTCGAGCACGGTGTCGTAGCCGTCGGGGAGCGTGCGCACGAACCGGTCGACGTGCGCGGCGCGGGCCGCCTCGACGACCTGTTCGCGGGTGGCGTCCTCGGCGCCGTAGGCGATGTTCTCCGCGATGGTGCCGCCGAACAGCCAGGTGTCCTGCAGCACCATCCCGATGGATCGCCGCAGGTCCGCCCGCGACATCTCGGCGATGTCGACGCCGTCCAGGGTGATCCGGCCCTCGGTGACCTCGTAGAAGCGCATCAGCAGGTTGATGAGTGTGGTCTTTCCGGCGCCGGTGGGCCCGACGATCGCCACGGTGTGCCCCGGCTCGGCGACCAGCGACAGGTCGTCGATGAGGGGCTTGTCCGGCTCGTAGCGGAACGCGACGTGCTCGAAGGCGACCCGGCCGTGGTCCTGCTCCGGGCGGGCCGGCGCCAGCGGGTCGGGCTCCTGCTCGGGCGCGTCCAGCAGGTCGAACACCCGCTCCGCCGACGCGATCCCGGACTGCACCATGTTCCCCATGCTGGCGAGCTGCGTCAGCGGCTGGCTGAACTGGCGCGAGTACTGGATGAACGCCTGGACGTCGCCGATCGACAGCGCACCGGAGGCCACCCGAAGGCCACCGACCACGGCCACCAGCACGTAGTTCAGGTTGCCGATGAACATCATCGCCGGCTGCATGAGACCGGAGATGGACTGGGCCCGCCAGCTCGCCTCGTAGAGGCGCTCGTTGTGCTCCCGGAAGATCCCGGCGGACTCCTCCTGCCGGCCGAACGCGCGCACCAGGGCGTGCCCGGTGTACATCTCCTCGATGTGGCCGTTGAGCCGGCCGGTCGTCTTCCACTGGCTGACGAACTGGGGCTGGGCGAACTTGCCGATCCGGGTGGTGATCACGATCGACACCGGCACCGTGACGACGGCGATCAGCGCGAGGATCCAGGAGATCCAGATCATCATGGCCAGCACGCCGATGATGGTCAGCACCGAGGCGATCATCTGGGACAGGCTCTGCTGCAGGTTCTGCCCGAGGTTGTCGATGTCGTTGGTGACCCGGCTGAGCACCTCGCCGCGCTGGCGGCGGTCGAAGTACCGCAGCGGCAGGCGGGTGATCTTCTCCTGCACATCGGCCCGCAGGTCGCTCAGCATCCGTTGCAGGGCCTTGTTCGCCAGCCGGGCCTGCAGCACCGCGCAGAGACCCGCGACGAGGTAGACCACCAGCACCACCAGCAGCACCCGGCCGATCGCGCCGAAGTCCATCCCCTCGCCGGGGGTGACGTCGACGGAGGACAGCAGGTCGGCCTGCGTGCCGTGGCCCTCGGCGCGCAGCCGCGCGACGGCCTCGGCCTTGGTCGTCCCGGCGGGCAGCCGGGAGCTGAGCAGGCCGGCGAACACCAGGTCGGTGGCGTGCCCGAGCAGCCGCGGCCCGGTGACGGTGAGGCCGATGCCGACCACGGCCAGCCCGACCGCGGGGATCAGCAGCGCGCGCTGCCGGCCCAGCAGGCGGAGCACCCGCCGGGTCGAGGCCGCGAAATCCTCGGGCTTCTCACCCCCGGCGGCGAAGAACCGACCGGGGCCTGCCATGGGGCGGGCCCCGCCCGCGGGTGGGCGGGTCATGCCGCCTCCTCCTCGGTGAGCTGCGAGAAGACGATCTCCCGGTAGGTGTCGTTGCCCGCCAGGAGCTCGTGGTGGGTCCCCGTGCCCACGACCTGGCCGTCGTCCAGCACGATGATCTGGTCGGCGTCGCGGATGGTCGCCACCCGCTGAGCGACGATCACCATCGTGGCGCCGGCTGTCTCGCGCGCGAGCGCCGCGCGCAGGGCGGCGTCGGTCGCGTAGTCGAGCGCCGAGAACGAGTCGTCGAACAGGTAGATGTCCGGACGCCGGACCAGCGCCCGGGCGATCGCGAGCCGCTGGCGCTGCCCGCCGGAGACGTTCGTCCCGCCCTGGGCGATCGGGGTGTCCAGCCCGTCGGGCATCGCCTCGACGAAGTCCCTGGCCTGGGCGATGTCCAGAGCACGCCACAGCTCGGTGTCGGTGGCCTCGGGATCCCCGTAGCGCAGGTTGGACGCGATCGTCCCGGTGAACAGGTACGGCTTCTGCGGGACGAGGGCGACGGTCTCGGCCATCAGCTTCGGGTCGATGTCGCGGACGTCCACCCCGTCGATCAGGACGGCGCCCTCGGAGACGTCGGACAGCCTCGGGACCAGGCCGAGCAGCGTGGACTTGCCGCTGCCGGTGCTCCCGATGATCGCGGTGGTCCGCCCGGGGCGAGCGCGCACGCTGACCCCGCGCAGCACCGCCGCCTCGGCCCCCGGATAGCTGAACACGACGTCGCGCAGCTCCAGCTCGCCGCGGCGCGCCAGCGTCCGCACCGGCTCGGCGGGCGGGAGCAGCGTCGACTCCGTCCCCAGCACCTCCTGGATGCGCTCCGCGCACACCTCGGCCCGCGGAATCATCGAGAACATGAAGGTGGCCATCATGACCGACATCAGGATCTGCATCAGGTAGCTGAGGAAGGCCGTCAGCGCCCCGATCTCCATCGCACCGTCGTCGATCCGGTGCGCGCCGAACCAGATCACGGCGATGCTCGAGACGTTCACCGCCGCCATCACCAGCGGGAACAGCAGCGCCATGATCCGACCGAAGCGCAGGGAGACATCCGTGAGGTCGGCGTTGGCGGTGCCGAAACGGCGCTTCTCGTGGTCGTCCCGGACGAAGGCGCGGATCACCCGCAGGCCGGTGATCTGCTCGCGCAGGGTGCGGTTGACCTCGTCGAGACGCTCCTGCATCTTCCGGCCGAGCGGCTGCATCCGCCGGACCAGCAGGGTGATCATCGCCGCGAGGAAGGGCACGATCGCGACGAGCAGCAGCGAGAGGCCGGCGTCCTGGTGCACCGCCAGCGCGATCCCGCCCAGGCACATGATCGGCGCGGAGATCATCATGGTGAACGCCATCAGCACCAGCATCTGGATCTGCTGGACGTCGTTCGTCGCCCGGGTGATCAGGGACGGCGCGCCGAAGCGGCCGACCTCGCGGGCCGAGAACGACTGGACCTGGTCGAACACCGCGGCCCGGATGTCGCGGCCGACCCCCATCGCGGTGCGCGCGCCGAAGAACACCGCCGCGGCCGAGCAGACGGCCTGCAGGAAGGTCACCCCGAGCATGATCCCGCCGAGGCGGACTATGTAACCCGTGTCGCCCGGCACCACACCGTTGTCGATGATGTCGGCGTTCAGGGTCGGCAGGTAGAGCATGGCCAGGGTCGCGGTCAGCTGCAGCACGACCAGCAGCGCGATCGGCCGTGAGTAGGGGGGTAGGTGGTTCCGCAACAGCCTGGTCAGCATGTGATCTCCGTCGGCGGGTGACCCGGCCCGCGCCCGGCTGATCCGGGTGCTGGGCGGCGCGGGGTCCTCCATTGATCCGGGTGCTGGGTGTGATCCGGCGCTCGGTGTGATCGGACGCTTGGCGTGATCGGACACTGGTGGCGTGGGCCGTCCGTTGGCAGGTCGACCGACGCGTCGGGAAGCTGGCGATACAGCGTACCGGGGCGCACCGACCATTCCTGGCGGGCGCCGCACGATGCCCGGACCGTCATGATCGGAGATCACCGTGACTGACAGTGGGAGAGACTCCCGGCGGGAGATCGCCGACGCCCGGGATGTTCGGCGGCGGTCGCACGCGTACCGGCCCCGGGCTTCCGACGATGGTCGGGGCCCGGGGCCGGGTGGAACTCGCTCGGCGGTGACCGAGCGCGCATGCGCTCAGCGGCGCTCGAGCGCCCAGGACGCCGCGAAGGCCACGGCAAGTACCACACCGACGA
Organism: Frankia sp. Mgl5; assembly: GCF_023242985.1. NCBI lineage: Bacteria > Bacillati > Actinomycetota > Actinomycetes > Frankiales > Frankiaceae > Frankia > Frankia sp. Mgl5. The sequence continues at coordinate 6,352 of NZ_JALKFY010000806.1, forward strand.
TCAGCAGACCGCCGATGATGTAGAACCCCACCGTCTTCACCAGCGCGATGAAGATCGGCAGAGCGGCGGCGAGCAGGAAGAGCCCCCGGCTGCGCACCGGGGCGTTGAACAGCGCGGCGAGCTTGCGCGGCCCGCTCTCCCGCTGGATGTTGAGCTCGTCGACCATCGACGGCATCACCCGGATCGTCGACCAGGTGAGCGCGGCGAACGCGATGGCCAGGCCCCACCCGTAGAGGAACCCGACCCCCCGTCCGAACGCGTCGAACGAGGCGCCCGCCCCGATCACCGTGATCGCCAACGGGATGTACCAGCCGGTCGTGCGGTCCTGCCGGGCCTGCCCAGCGAACCGGCGCGCCTGCGCGAACCGCTCGCCCCGCCGGCCACCCTCGCCCGGGTTCATGTTGACCATCGTGTTCCTCCCCTCGACGGCCCCCGTCCGTCCTGTCCCGCTGGGACCGGCCGCGTCCCCCAGGCAGCGCGGACCGTCCGCCCTCGACCGCGAGGACGCGTCCACCCAATCGTCCTGCAGGACGGCACGCCGACGCGCGCGTTCCGTCACTTTCGGAGGAACCCGCGAACGAGTGGACTCATTGCCCGCCTTGCCTGCCTTGCCCGTCTTGCCCGATACGGACCGTCCGGCATAGTCCGCCCGGGACGACCGGTCCCACCCGGCCGCCCGGGAGGACCCGCCCCGGCCGCCCACACCGCCGGCGGCGCCGCCGATGCGCCACCGCGTACCCGTGCCCCCGGCGAACCGCGAACACGCTACGCCGGCGGCTCCCCGCGCCACCGGCGCGATCGCTTCTGCCGCAGGCAGGACACCGCCCGGATCCGTCCCTTGCGCCACCGCGCAACGACCGGCACCGCGGAACACGCCGCAAACGAGCGCAACTGCGGCCGAAGGCGCAGCACCGATCACCGAAACGGCCCACGCCGGAACGGCAGAGAGAAAGCCGTCCGTGACTGCGATAGGGATTACCGGATCGGGGATGGCGCGGGAAGGGACACCCACCATGAACCGATCTATCCGCAGGATCCGCCGCATCGTGCTGACCGTCGTCGCGGCGGCATCCCTGGGCGTGCTCACGACGGCCGCGGGCTGCCAGCCCCATGAGCCGTGCCCGTATCCGCCGAACCATTACAACCACCACTGCTGAGCAGGCTTCGGACGGGGTGGGAGGCGGTGCACCAGCATCCCGCGCCCCACCCCGTCGTCGGCGCCTGCCGGTCGGTCAGGACTCCGGGACCACCGCGGGCGGGTTCCAGGTGTTGTCCAGCGCGGCCGCCTTCGGCAGGTAGGCCCGGACCATCAGATTGAACGAACCCGCGGGGGCGGGCAGCCAGTTCGTCGAAGAACGCGGCACCCGCGTCGGACGGTGTCCGCGGATCGGGCTCTGGTTCGCGCAGTCCGGAGCCGGCAGCAGGGGATGGGGTCAGCCCTGGGACACCGGGACTACGACGAGTTCCGCGACGTTCACGTGGGGTGGGGCGGAGGCCGACCAGGCGATGACCTCGGCGACGTCCACGTCACTCAGGGGGTTTGCGACTGACCTGCGCAACTCGGCGAGCGCCTCGCGGGAGCCAGGGAAGACCATGTCGTCGCCCAGTTCGGTCTGCACCAGGCCGGGCTCGACCGTGCGCACCCGCACCCCGCGGGGGCCCAGCTCGACGCGCAGGTGACGGGTCAGATGCTCGATGGCGGCCTTCGTCGCGTCGTAGACCGCGAAGTTCGGGAAGACCTGGTGGCCGCCGACCGAGCCGATGTGGACGAGGTCCGCGCGCCGGCCCTCCGCGGCGGCGGCCAGCAGGTCGTCGACGAACAGCCGGCCCGTCCACAGCAGGCCGACCAGATTGGTGTCGATCATGCGGCGCCACTCGTCGACGTCCGCCGCGGCCCAGGGTGCGGCGAGCATCGTCCCGGCGTTGGCGACAACCAGGTCGGCGCGGCCGAGGCGCTCGTGGACCTGGTCGGCGATGCGACGCATCCCGTCCGGGTCGGTCACGTCGCCCGTGACGGGCAGGATCCGCTCGTTCTCGTCGGCCAGGGACCGCAGGCGCGCCTCCCGGCGGCCGACCGCGGCGACCACTGCGCCGTCGGCGGCGAGCCGCCGGGCGGTGGCCGCGCCGATGCCGCTCGTCGCACCGGTGACGACGGCGATCCGTCCCGTGGCGGGCATGCCAGGCAGGCCGAACATGGCGACGTGCCGGGCCGCCTCGGCGTCGTCGGGCCACTGCGGCTCCGGGCCCTGCCCCGGGGCCGCACCCGGCCGTGCGGGCACGTGGGGGCCGGCGGGCCGGGTCTCGGTCTCGTGCTCGGTCACCGGTCGAGGGTGTCACCTTCCGCCCATGATCGCGCGCCGTGCGTTCATCCGCGAGGGTCCGTCTCCGCGTCGATGCGGTAGATCGAAACGGAGCCGATGCAGCGAGGCGTCGGAAACGCGGCAAGCCCGTCGTCTCAACCACGAGGCGCGGTACAACTCTTGCGTCGCACGTTCCGAGACGGACGGATCCGGCACCGACGGAGACGATCGCGCGCGGGGGTTCCGGCTCCACGCGGCGCGAGGGCGATGACCGACGACGCACGGGAGGACACCATGCCCGCCGAACGGCAGCTCCCCTCATCGGAAGCGCGGGAGCTGATCGAGCTCACCGCCACCATGTGCGACCGCGAGCTTGCTCCGAGAGTCACGGAGTACGAGGCCGCCAGCCGCTTCCCGCGCGAGGAGTTCGCGGTGCTCGGCAAGGCCGGGCTGCTGAGCCTGCCGTACCCGGAGAGCTTCGGCGGCGGCGAGCAGCCGTACGAGGTGTACCTACAGGTGCTGGAGGAGATCTCCTACCGCTGGGCGGCCGTGGCGGTCGGGGTGAGCGTGCACGCGCTGTCCTGCTACCCGCTGGCGACCTTCGGCACCCCGGAGCAGCAGGAGGAGCACCTTCCCCGGCTGCTGTCCGGTGACCTGCTCGGCGCCTACTGCCTGTCCGAGGCGCACGCGGGGTCGGACCCGGCGGCGATGCGCGTGACGGCCACCGCCACCGACGACGGCTACCTGCTCAACGGTACGAAGGCGTGGGTGACCCACGGCGGCGCCGCCGACTTCTACACGGTCTTCGCGCGGACGTCGTCCGACACCCGCGGCGGGATCTCCTGCTTCCTCGTCGACGCGGGCACGCCCAACATCAGGTTCCACCCGCCCGAGAAGAAGATGGGGCTGACCGCGTCGCCGACGACGCAGATCAGTTTCGACGACGTCGCGGTCCCGGCGTCGCGCCTCATCGGCAAGGTGGGGCAGGGCCTGTCGATCGCGCTGTCGGCTCTCGACTCGGGCCGGCTGGGGATCGCCGCCACCGCCGTCGGGCTCGGGCAGCGCGCGCTGGACGACGCCGTCGCGTACGCGAAGGAGCGGGAGGCGTTCGGGAAGGCGATCATCGACCATCAGGGGCTCGGCTTCCTGCTGGCCGACATGGCGGCCGCCGTCGAGTCCGCGCGGGCCACCACCCTGGCCGCCGCCCGGCGCCGGGACGCCGGGCTGCAGTACGGGCGCGCCGCGTCCGTCGCAAAGCTCGTCGCAACGGACGCGGCCATGAAGGTCACCGAGGACGCCGTGCAGGTCCTCGGCGGCGCCGGCTACACCAAGGACTTCCCGGTGGAGCGGTACATGCGCGAGGCCAAGGTGATGCAGATCTTCGAGGGGACCAACCAGATCCAGCGCCTCGTCATCAGCCGCCACCTCGCCCGCGGCTGACCGGACGCGGTGGCGGGGATCGGGCAGGACGGAACCCGCCCAGAACGACGCCTGTTGAGGACTGACGACGCCTGTTGAGGACCGAGGTCACACAGACCTCACATCCGGCGTCAATACGGTGCATCCTCGCCCTGGATCCGGAACTCACGGCTGATCGAGGTCCCAGATGCGCCGTCCGCCCCGTCTCGTCCTTGTCCTCGCCGCCGCGCCGTTCGCGGCCGCCCTTGTCGCCGGCTGCACGCAGGGTGGCGGGGCCTCCAGGACGCCCGCCACGACATCCGGGCCGGCCACCGCGTCAGGTGCCGCGCCGACGGCGGTGGCGGTGCCGGGCGAGCGCTGGGAGACGGTGGACCCACGCGCGGTCGGTCTGGACCCGGCGAAGCTCGAGGACATCGCGCACGCCGCCGAGCAGGGCAAGTCCAACTGTCTGCTGGTCTCGCGCAACGGCAGGATCGCCGGCGAGTGGTACTTCAAGGGCTTCACCCCGACCACACCACAGCCGGTCTTCTCCATAACGAAGTCGCTGACGTCCACGCTCGTCGGCATCGCGCAGGACGACGGCGACCTGCGGCTGGACGATTCCGCCGCCACCTGGGTGCCGCAGTGGAAGGGCACGCCGGCGCAGGCCGTGACCGTGCGCGACCTGGTGAGCAACGACTCCGGGCGGCAGTGGAGCACGACGATCGACTACCAGGAGCTGATCGCGGCGCCCGACCAGACCGCGTTCGCGGTCGCGCTGCCCCAGGAGCGGCCGCCCGGCGAGGTCTGGGCCTACAACAACTCGGCCATCCAGACGCTGGAGCAGGTGCTGAGCGGCGCCACCGGGCAGGAGGTCGGCGACTACGCCCGGGAGCGGGTCTTCGAGCCGCTCGGCATGGCCGACAGTCGGATGACGACCGACCGCGCCGGCAACACCCTGACGTTCATGGGCCTGCAGACGACCTGCCGGGACGTCGCCCGTCTCGGCTACCTGATGCTCGCGCACGGGGAGTGGAACGGTCAGCGGGTCGTGTCGAGCGACTGGGTCACCGAGGCCACCGGGCGGTCGTCCACGGAGATGAACGCCGCCTACGGGTACCTGTGGTGGCTCAACCGCGAGGGCGTCCTCGCCCAGCCGCTGGCGGCCTCCGACATCTCCGCGGCCGCCGACCCCACCACCCGCCACGGTCAGCTGGTGCCGACGGCGCCGGCGGACATGTACTGGGCGATCGGGCTCGGCAACCAGATCCTGCAGATCGACCCCGGGTCCGGCACGGTCGTCGTCCGACTGGGTAGCGGGGAGGCCCGGCCGCAGCCGCCGACGTTCGGTGTCGCGGACGCCAGCCGGGTGGTCACCGAGGCCCTCGTCGCCAACTGAGCCCACCCGCGGTTCCCGGTGGCCGTGCCAGCCGGTCTCCCTGTGGTCCGCGGTCGCCCGTGGCTGTCCGTGCCTGTCCATGGCCGTCCATGGCCGGCGCCGGCCGGGCGGGGGCAATTCGCGGCAATCGGCGGGAAAGATCAGAATAGTCCGGAGGATCGCGGACGGCCATCCGTCGCCATCCGGATTCGCCGTTCCTGATCCATCGTGACGTCCAGTGGCCGTCGGTCCGTTTCGGTCGGGTCAGGGCAATCATCTTGACATTGATCGGAGGGCCGCCGGGTTGCGACGGTACGTTGCGACGCAAGCCCCGTTCCGGCTGGTCAAGGCCTGACTCGACGGCGTCCCGATCCTCGGGTTGTGCGGCCTTGCCGCGCATCCGGGTGCCGGGTTTCCTGAGGATGCAACGTTTCACGGCATTACGGGATGTTCATCCGGTAAAGGGGGAAACTGGTGTGGGAACACATAGCGGGTGGCGTGCCCGTGAGCGGCGCTCACCGGCACGCGAACGAGATGGGCTCAACGTCGGACGTCCGGGCGGACCGGTTCGGGAAGACACACGGTTCGTGACGGGCGGCCGTTCCGGACAGGACGAAAACGCCGGCCAGACGGCCAGCATCCACACATCACGGGCACACGGGTCGTATCATTCGCAGCGACCGGAGCGGGGGGTCGGGGAACCCGCCGGTGCCACCGTCCCCCCGTCCGGCGCATCGAGGTCGCGCCGACGAGCGGACCGGAGAGAGGATCTGCGCAGTGCCGCGAACTCGTCCTTCGGCCAGCCTGCCAGTGCAAGTCCGGGTGGTGTGTGGGTGAGCCTCGCGGGGGCGCGTCCCAAAGGGCCGCGAGCCGATTTGAAGGACGGGCCGCAGCGAATCCTCCTTACCCGTTTAAATGAACTTAACAATCCCTATCGGGTCAGCTATGAGATGGTGGCCCGGGCGCTGTGGTCCGACCCTGGTCCCACGAAGATCCAGCGCTCGCGGACGCGTGACCTGAGCCGCCAGTTCCGCGGCGAGAAGGCCATCGAATGGCGGGTGGTCGAGGTCTACGTCAACCTGCTGTTCACCGAAACCGATCCGGCGCGCGCCGCACACCTGGAGAACCTGCGTCAGCTGCACGTCCAGGCGTTCGGCGCGACCGTCGACCCCGACGGCCAGCCCACCCCCGAGCCCGAGCCACCGGCCATCGACCCGGCCTACGTCGCCGAGCTCAAGCGTCAGCTCGAGGAGTCCCGCACCCGCGCCTCGTTCGCGACCGCGCTGCTCGTGATCGTCCAGGCGGAGAACACCGCGCTGCGCGGGCGGGGGGCGTCGTTCGACTGGTTCGGCCCGGCGGCGGCCACCGCCGGCGCCCCCGGCAACGACGGCGCCGCGGCTGACCCCGCGGCCGGTGGCAAGGCCGGCGGCGCGAACGGCACCGCGGTCGGCGGCACGGGCGCGCCTGGCGGCGGAGCCGGTGCGGGCGACGGGCGCGACCGGTCCGCTCGGCGAGCCCGGCCCGGATCGGACGGCGGCGGCGGGGCACACCCGCTCATCGACCCGGCCACCGCTCCCATCGTGCGCCGGCAGGGCCATCGCGCCGGGCAGCGCCGCCGGCCGGGCTCACCGGCCGGCGCGGGTGACGCGCCGGGGCCCGGGGGAAAGACCCCCGTGTACCTCTCCGGGGCGGCGCAGGCCCCGCCGTCGACGCTGACGGCCCTCGCCCGCAACCGGTCGGTCACGGCGGCGCTGTACCGCCTCCCGGCGCCCGAGCAGGCCTCCGACGACCTCGGGCTCGACATCCTCGTGGGACGGGAGAAGCGCCGCCGCGGAAGGCCACGCTGAGGGCGCGGGGAGCACCTCATCGGCGGAGCAGCATCACGGAACAGCGCCGCGGAACGGCGTCAAAGCAGTGACAGGCCGGCGGCCTGCTGCTCGAAGGCGAGCAGGTGGCGCTTGCGCTCCAGGCCGCCGCCATAGCCGGTGAGGCTGCCGTTCGCGCCGATCACCCGGTGGCACGGGACGATGATGCTGATCGGGTTGCGACCGTTGGCCAGTCCCACCGCGCGTGACGCGCCCGGCTGGCCGAGGCGGCGCGCCAGCTCGCCGTACGAAATCGTCTCCGCGTACGGGATGTCGCGCAGTGCCTTCCACACCTTGCGTTGGAAGTCGGTGCCGGTCGGGTTCAGCGGCAGGTCGAAGGACGTCCGGCGGCCCGCGAAGTACTCGGCGAGCTGGCCGGCGGCGGCCTGGAGGACGGCGTCTCCGGGGGCGGCTGCTCCGGAGGTGGTGGTCCCGGGGGCGGCCGGGGCCGATTCGCCGAACCAGGCCTGGTCCGGCAGGTGGCGCTGGGCGTCCAGGTAGCAGCCGACGAGCGCGCCGCCGCTCGCCACCAGCGTCAGCGGCCCGACCGGGCTCTCCACGACGGCGTGCGTGCGCTCGGCGGCGTCCGGCGGGACGGGTTGGCTGCGGGTCACAGGCGTTCCTCTCGGCGGGCGGTGGCCGGGCCGGGGTGATCCGGCGTGGGCATCCGGTTGACTGGATGGTCGAGCACCGCCCACAGGTGCTGGACGGCATAGGCCCGCCAGGGGCGCCAGGCGGCGGCATGCCGGGACAACGCGGCGGGGGTGGCCGGCAGACCGAGCCGTTCGGCCCCTCGGCGGACACCGAGATCACCGGGCAGGAACGCGTCCGGGTCGCCGAGGGCCCGCATCGCGATGGTCTCGAGCGTCCACGGGCCGATGCCGGGCAGGGCCGCCAGCGCGGCGCGGGTCCGCTCCCAGTCTCCGCCCGCACCCAGCTCGATCATGCCGGACGCCAGCCCGCCGACCAGCGCGGCGAAGGTCCGCCGCCGGGCGGCCGGCAGGGCGAGCCCGCGCGGCGCCCCGGCCCGGCGGCCGGCCGGGACGGCGTCCGCGAGGTCGGTGGACTCGGCGTACTCAGTGCGCTCGGCGTACTCAGTGCGCTCGGCGTACTCGATGTGCTCGGCGAGGTCCGCGATCTGTGGCCAGAGGTGGGTGAGGCCGCCTTCCTGATCATGGATCGGCGTGCCGACGGCCGTGACGAGCCGCGCGGCGTGGGTCCGCGCCGCCGCGACGGAGACCTGCTGCCCGAGGACTGCGCGCACCGCGAGCTCGGCCGGGTCGACGGTGCGCGGAACACGCCGGCCCGGTGCCCGCGCGACCAGCGGCGCCAGCGCCGGGTCGGCGGCGAGCTGCCCGTCGACGGCGATCGGGTCCGCGTCGAGGTCGAGCAGCCGGCGGCAGCGGCCGATGACCGGCGCGAGGTCGCGCACGTCGGTGAGGGCGAGCCGGCAGCCGATGTGGTCGGGCAGCGGCCGCAGGGCGACGATCGCGTGCCCGTGCGGCGTGCGCATCGTGCGCCGGTAGGCACCGTCCCGCCACTCCTCGACCCCGGGAACGGCCGTCGCGACGAGGTGCCCGAACAGGTTGTCGGGATACAGCGGGGCCCGGAACGGCAGCCGGACGGTCAACGTCACGGCACCGGTGGCCGCCCTCGGTACCGGCACGACGGACGGGGGCGTCGCCGGGTTGCGACGGCGTCGCAGATCGCTCGGCGCGGCGGCGAAGACCTCGCGCATGGTGTCGTTGAAGGCGCGGATGCTGTTGAAGCCGGCGGCGGTCGCGACGTCGCCCATGCTCAGGTCCGTGGTCTCGAGCAGGAGCCGGGCGGTCTGGGCGCGCTGGGCGCGGGCCAGCGCGAGCGGCCCGGCACCGAGCTCGGCTGACAGGTGCCGCTCCACCTGGCGTGCGCTGTAGCCGAGCTGACCGGCAAGCCCGGGGACACCGTCGCGGTCGACGACGCCGTCCACGATGAGCCGCATCGCGCGCGCCACGACGTCGGCGCGGTGGTTCCACTCCGGCGAGCCGGGACTCGCGTCCGGGCGGCAGCGCTTGCAGGCCCGGAACCCGGCGCGCTGGGCGGACGCGGCGGTCGGGTGGAACCGCATGTTCTCGGCCCTGGGTGGCCGCGCGGGGCAGCTCGGCCGGCAGTAGATGCCGGTGGAGGTCACCGCGACGAAGAACCACCCGTCGAACCGGGCGTCGCGCGACCGCACGGCCCGCGCGCACAGCTCGGCGTCGAGATGCGGGCTGGCGGGCGCGGTGGTGGGCACCCGTCCAGCATTCGCGCGCGGGAACCGCCAGGTCCAGCGAGAATCCGACATCACGGTCCGCGGTCGGGCCCGGGTCGGTGGCCACCGACCCGGGCCGGGCGGGGGTTCGGTCAGCTGGCGGCGAAGGCGCGGCTGAGCATGGTCGCGGCGAACTCGTCGGCGGGGACCGGCTCTCCGAACAGGTGGCCCTGGCCCAGGTCCGCGCCGAACGAGCGCAGCGCCGCCGCCTGTTCCGGCTCCTCGACCCCCTCGGCGGTGACCGACAGCCGCAGCCTGCGGGCGAACTCCACGATCGCCTCCACGAGGTGGTCGTCCCGGCCGGGCTCGGTGCCCCGGCCGAGCTTCTCGACGAAGAGCCCGGCGAGCTTCAGCCCGCGCACCGGCATGGTCGACAGGTAGGCGAAGTTCGACCACCCGGTGCCGAAGTCGTCGATGACGATGCGGACGCCCAGGTCGTTGAGCGCGTGCAGCGCGGTGACCTGGTCGCCGCCGGAGTCCATGAGCACCGTCTCGGTCAGCTCGAGTTGGAGCCGCCGCGGCGGCAGGCCCGTCCGGTCCAGCACCTTCTCGACCGCGCCGACCAGGCCCGGCTCGCGGAGCTGGCGGGCGGAGAGGTTCACGCTGATGAACATGTGCGCCGGCCAGTCACGCGCGGTCTCGCAGGCCCGTTCGAGCACCCACAGCCCGAGCTGGACGATGAAGCCGGAGTCCTCCGCGAGAGCGATGAACTCACCCGGACGGGTTGGCCCGAGGCGGGGGTGGTCCCAGCGGAGCAATGCCTCGGCCCCGGCGACCGTGCCGTGCCGGAGGTCGATGATCGGCTGGTAGGCCAGCGAGAACTCGCCTCTGTCCAGGCCCGGGCGCATCGATCGGGACATCAGGCCACGCGCGGCCTCCCGGGTACCGCGGTCGGGGTCGAAGGCCGTCCACCGGTTCTTGCCGCCGTTCTTCGCCCAGGTCAGCGCGGCGTCGGCCGCCGCGACGAGGTCGGACGGGCTGGTGTCGGCGACCGCCATCTCGACCACACCGATGCTGCACGTCGCGGGCAGGTCGCGGCCGTCGACGCGGGCGGGCTCGCGCAGCGTGTCCAGGACCCGCCGGGCGATGCCGGTCATCTCGTCGAGCCCGCCGCAGTCCGGGACGAGAATCATGAACTCGTCACCGCCCATCCGGGCCACGGTGCGCTCCGCCACGGCGATCCCGCCCAGCCGGCGGGCGACCTCGGCGAGGAGCTGGTCGCCCACCTCGTAGCCGAAGCCCTCATTGATCATTTTGAATCGGTCGAGGTCGAGGTAGCACAGACCGACCCGCGCGGACGGCGGCGCCTCCCGGAACACCGCCTGCAACCGGTCGAGGAACTCGGCCCGGTTCGCGAGCCCGGTCAACGGGTCGTGCCGGGCGTGGAAGCGGAGCTCCTCCTGCAGGCGGCGGCGTTCGGTGATGTCCTCGAGCATCGCGACGCCGAACCAGTCACCGGCCACTCCGGGCCAGGTGGTCGAGAGCGTCAGCGCCACCCAGGTCGGCGTCCCGTCGGGCCGCAGGATGCGGCATTCTCCGCGGGACCGGCCGCGCCGGGCCTCGCGCCACAGCCAGCGCACCGCCTCCCGGTCGGCCGGATGGACGATCTCGGGCAGCTGCCAGGCCAGCGGGGCGGTGTGCCCGCTGAGGCCGAGGATCTCCAGCGCGGCGTCGCTGGCCTCCACGATGCGCCCCGTCCGGTCGGCGACGAGCATGCCGAGGGCGGTGCCGCTGAGCACGGCGTGCAGCCTCGTCTGGGAGATCCGCCGCTCGCGCTCGGCGCGGGCCCGGGCGCCGAGGTCGACGCGACGCGCTGCGGCCTGGCCGTCCCGCGTGCGCTCCCGGAGGGTCTCGGTGTGGCCGCGGACGAGCTCGCCCAGCAGGTCCACGACCCGCTCCGTCGACGCGGCGGACACCCGGCCCGACAGCGTGTCGGCCCGCGGCGGCCGGCGCAGCAGAGCGCCCTCGCCCGACGGCCCGGCCCCGGGAGCGGCCGCGCCGCTGTTCCCCATCGCGGCGGTCGCCGTACCCGTGGGCACCCGCCCGGCGAGCCCCTTCGCGGCGGTGGCCGTGGTGGCGGCAGGCCCCGTCGCCGCGGGCGCGCCGCCGGCGAGCCCCATCGCGGCGGTCGCCGTCGCGGCGCCCGGGTGAGCTGTGCCCGGGTGAACCGTGCCCGCCGGGCTGGTCTCGGGGCCGTCTGCCGGGCGGGCCCAGCCGCCGGTGTGGTGGGCCAGGTGCCGGCCGAACAGCCGGACGGTCCGTCCGAGGGCCTCACCGGACGTCACGTGGCCGTGGACCAGCCGCGCGCCCACGTCATAGCCGATCTCGGGCCGGAACGGCTCGGCACTCACCGCCCGGACCAGCGCCGCCGCCAGGCGTGCCAGCCAGGCGCGGGCGTCCGCGGCGGCGAGCGGAAGGAGATCGACCGCAGTGATCTCGGCGAACCACCGGTCCACCAGGTCCGCCGTCTCGGTCTCGATCGTCACCGGATACCTCAGTCCCGCCGTGGAGTACCGCTTCCGCATTGCCGGTCATTCACCGGAACTGCTCGCTTACCTCGCGTTATCATTCGGACAAAACGGTCGGATTCTCCCAACCGCCGCAAACCGTACTCCAGTCTGCACGGCCACGGCGGTCTCCAGCCCAAGCGCGCCATGGGCACGATTGCCGTCCCGCCGCCGTTTGACCACTCGAGAACCGGGCATCCACCCGTGGCCACCACGCCGGGAAAGCACCATGAGGCCGGATGCCGGCACGGGTCTCCTGTGAGGAGTACCACCCCACCGGTGGCCCGAGATTCCGGTGCCGCCCAAGGAAAAGAACGAGAAGGAGACGCGAAGGCGCGGCCGGGGGCGACGGCGGAACGCCTCGCCCGAGCCGAGGAGCCCGGCGTGTGCCGCGCGGGGCCGTGGTAATGCGCCGCGGGCGCCGGACGGCCCGTCCGGGGAGGTCCGTCCGGGGCTGCATATCCGGGCCGGTCCCCAGGTGGACGATGCCGGAGGTCCCGGAGCAGGCGGTGGCCCCGGAGCAGCGGACACGCGAAACGGAAGACACCGCGAAACAGAAGACACAGGGAGCCCCTGAGCGGGCGACAGGGAGGCGACCGCGCAGATGCGCATCGTACTCAACGTGATCTGGCTGGTGCTGTGTGGAGTGTGGCTGGCGATCGGCTACGCCCTCGCCGCCCTCGTCTGTTTTCTTCTCATCATCACGATTCCGTTCGGCATCGCGTCGCTGCGCATGGCGAACTACACGCTGTGGCCGTTCGGACGCCGCTTGGTCGACAAGCCGACCGCGGGAACGGCGTCACTGATCGGCAACGTTCTGTGGATCGTGCTCGCCGGGTGGTGGCTGGCGCTCGGACATCTGACGACGGGCCTCGCGCTGTGCCTGACTGTCATCGGCATCCCACTCGGACTGGCCAACTTCAAGCTCATCCCGGTGTCCCTGATGCCGCTCGGGAAGGACATCGTCCCGGTCGACAGTCGTGACAGCGACCCCTACCTGGCCGGATACCGATAGGCCGGCCCGCCGGTAGGCCGTCGGCGGGCGGTGGCGGTGTGCCGCCGAGGGCTGCCCGATCCCCGTCGGCGCGGCGTGTCTGACGACGTGTTCCGCGTCAATCGCGCCGATGCGCGGCTTCGCCCGTCTATTCCCCTTCGGTACCATCTGCGGGCTGGTACAAGGTGCCATGGGGGGAAATCGTGGGTTATCAGCTCGGAATCGATCTGGGTGTATCCGAAACAACCGTCGTGGCCATCGAGGCGGGGTGGCCTGCCGTCGTTCCGATCGGCGGCTCCGCATCCGTGCCGACAATTCTGCACATCGGCACGGACGGGACGGCACGCGGCGGCCGGACAGCCGCCCGACTGGCCCGGAGTGATCCGGACCGGCACGCGGCACGTTTCGTCGAACGGTTAGGAGAACCGGCGCCGCGCGACCGTCCGCCGACGCGCTCGGCGCGCTACTGACCCGCTCGGGCCGCGCGGCCCCCGGCCGCTACGTTCGACCTGGGCTCGGACTGGTTCGAGGCCGCCGTCCACACGGCGATGCCGTCCAGGTTCGTCGTCGCGGGCGGCCCGGTAGGCCTCTCCGACGTGACCACCGCCATGCTCGACGAGCTGCTGCGGGCGCACGCCGTCGCGGCTCTCCCCGCCGACGCCCCGGCGGCCGTGCCGACGGCGGCGGCAATGTACGACCGCGACCACAGGGTCGGCAACCGGGAACGCAGGTGCGGGAACTCCTCACGCAGCACCCGGGACGTCAACCCCTTGAGCTGGTTGGCGACATATGACGGGGAGTGCTTCGGGTAAGCCTCGACGAACAGATGCATGTGGCCGGGCGTGACCTCCAGCGCGACGACCGTCCCATCGTGCTCCGCGCACTTCTGCCGGATCAGCTCCCACAGCGGTCACGGACGAGACCGGCGAGCACCGGGCGGCGGTACTTCGGGCACCACACAACGTGATACCCGAGGTCGCAGACGCCACCCGCACCCACCGTCACCCGCCGAACCATGATCCGAATATACCAGCAACGTACACATATGGTTACGATCCGTGCCCGACCCCCCTGGCACCTGAAGGCGTCAGTCCCTCGGGAAATTTTGATGGAGAACCAGAAGGACGTGACGTTCCGGGCGCACTTCGTCGCCCGGGACGACGCCACGGTCAGGGACAACACGGCAATCGTCCATGCCATGACGTCCGGAGTGGAACCCGTCCGGACATAGCTGCTCCTTCGGCCCGCGCCGGCGGCATGTGCCGCGTCCGGAAGGCGGACGCGACACACCGCCGGTAACGTCGTCGCTGGCGGCTACTGGCGGCGATCGGGGCGACGTCTCCGGCGAGAGGCGGGCAGATGGACGTGTACGACCACGTCACCGACCTGGTCGGTGACACGCCCCTGGTGCGGCTGACGCCGACGATCGCCGACACGGTGACACCCGTGCTCGGCAAGCTCGAGTACCTCAACCCGGGCGGCTCGGTGAAGGACCGCATCGCCCTGTCGATGGTGGCGGCGGCCGAGCGCGACGGCCGGCTCGCCCCCGGCGGGACCATCGTCGAGCCCACCAGCGGGAACACCGGTGTCGGCCTCGCCATGGTCGCCGCGCGGCGTGGCTACCGCTGCGTCTTCACCATGCCGGACAAGATCAGCGAGGAGAAGCGGGCCGTCCTGCGGGCCTACGGCTCCGAGGTGATCGTCTGCCCGACGGCCGTCGCGCCGGACGACCCCCGCTCCTACTACTCGGTCGCCCGCCGGGTGCTGAGCGAGACCCCCGGCGCCTGGAGCCCCGACCAGTACTCCAACCCCGACAACCCGGCCGCGCACGAGGCCTCCACCGGCCCGGAGATCTGGCGGGCCACCGGCGGGCGGGTGACGCACTTCGTCGCCGGCATCGGCACCGGCGGGACGATCTGCGGGACGGGCCGCTACCTCAAGGCGGTCAGCGGCGGCACCGTGCAGGTGATCGGCGCCGACCCCGAGGGCTCGGTCTACTCCGGCGGCAGCGGACGTCCCTACCTGGTCGAAGGCGTCGGCGAGGACATCTGGCCGGCGACCTACGACAAGGCCGTGGTCGACCGGGTGGAGGCCGTCAGCGACCGCGACTCGTTCCTGATGACGCGCGAGCTGGCGCGCCGGGCCGGAATCCTCGTCGGCGGCTCCTGCGGCCTGGCGGTCGTCGCCGCGCTGCGGGTCGCCCGCGAGCTCGACGCGGCCGGGACGACCGACGCCTGCGTCGTGGTCCTGCTCCCCGACTCCGGCCGCGGCTACCTGTCGAAGATCTTCAACGACGAGTGGATGTACGACAACGGCTTCCTCGACCCGCCGTCCGACGAGCCGACGGTCGCCTCGGTGCTCGCGCACAAGGCCGCGCAGACGTCCGGGCCGCCGAACCTCGTCCACGTGCATCCCGACGAGACCGTCGGGGCGGCCATCTCGTACCTGCGGGAGTACGGCGTCTCGCAGATGCCGGTGGTGCGCCACGAGCCGCCGGTGCGGGCCGCGGAGGTGGCGGGCGCCGTGCTGGAGCGCGAGCTGCTCGACGCCGTCTTCGCCGACCGGGGGACGGTGGACGCGCCCGTCGCCGACCACATGTCGCCACCGCTGCCGACGGTCGGCGCCGGTGAGCCCGTCTCGGTGCTGGTGAGCGCGCTCGGCGAGAACCCGGCCGCCCTCGTCCTGGACGAGGGGAACCCGACGGGGATCCTCACCCGGGCCGACCTGCTGGGGTTTCTCGCCGTCCGCTGAGTCGTTCCGCCTGTCGACATCGCCGCCCGTCGACACGCCGCCTGGCGGCACGCCGTCCGGCGGCATCGCCGTCTGGTGAAGTAGCTGCCTGTCTGAGTCCGGGCTCGAGTACAAGGGTTGTGGCCATGGGTGATCGGAACGCGGGATTCGAGACCGTCGCGGTGCACGCGGGCCAGGAGCCCGACCCTGCCACCGGCGCGGTCGTCGTCCCCATCCATCCCGCGTCGACGTTCGCGCAGGACGGCGTCGGCGGGCTGCGGGCCGGCTTCGAGTACGCCCGCTCGGGCAACCCGACCCGCGCCGCGCTGGAGGCCAGTCTGACCGCGCTCGAGCGCGGGGCCGCGGCGCTCGCGTTCGCCTCCGGTCTGGCCGCCTCGGACGCGCTGCTGCGGGCCGTGTGCCGTCCCGGCAGCCACGTGGTGATCCCCGGTGACGCCTACGGCGGCACGTACCGCCTGTTCGCGCGGGTGCTGGCCGAGTGGGGCGTCGAGCACACGGCGGTCGACCTGAGCGACCCGGCCGCCGCCGTGGCCGCGATCCGGCCGGGGGCGACGGCGCTGGTGTGGTGCGAGACGCCGACCAACCCGATGCTCGCGATCGCCGACATCGCCGCGCTCGCCGCCGTCGCGCACCAGGCGGGCGCGCTGCTCGTCGTCGACAACACCTTCGCCTCGCCCTACCTGTGCCAGCCGCTGACGCTCGGCGCGGACGCGGTCGTCCACTCGACCACGAAGTACCTCGGCGGGCACAGCGACGTGGTGGGCGGGGCGGTGGTGACCGCGTCGGCGGAGCTCGCCGAGCGGGTGCGGTTCGTACAGAACGCTGCCGGGGCCGTGCCGGGGCCGTTCGACGCCTGGCTGGTGCTGCGCGGGATCAGGACCCTCGCGGTGCGGATGGACCGGCACTGCGCGAACGCGCGGGAGATCGCCGCGCTGCTCGCCGGCCACGCCGCCGTGTCGGCCGTCCACTACCCGGGGCTGGCGAGCCACCCCGGCCACGACGTAGCCGCCAAGCAGATGCGTGACTTCGGCGGGATGGTCTCGTTCCAGGTCCGGGCCGGCGCCGAGGCCGCCCTCGCGGTGTGCGCCGCCACCCGGCTGTTCACCCTCGCCGAGTCGCTGGGCGGGGTGGAGTCGCTGATCGAGCATCCCGCGCGGATGACGCACGCATCGGTGGCGGGCTCACCGCTCGCCGTCCCCGACGACCTCGTGCGGCTCTCCGTCGGCATCGAGGCGGCCGACGACCTGGTCGCCGACCTCGAACAGGCACTCGACTCGGCCTGACGCGCGGTTTCCCGCAAACCGCCACTCGCCGACCCGACCCCGACCCCGACCCCGACCGGCGGTTACCCGCCGGGCCGGGCTCATGAGGTGTGGGCGAAGCCAAGCACACTCCGCCGTCGCGCGCGCACGAACATGGCACCACATGACGAAGGTCCCGACATTGGACCGGAGTGACGACATAGAGCTTTGTGCTCGCTACCGTCAGAGTAGCTTCTAGATCGTCTCTTTCCGGAGAATAATCATGAGATTACGTCCGGATCATCCGGGCCTCCACCGCCGTAACCGGACAACGACGCTCAGGAGTGCGGGATGGACGAAGCGGCGGACCGGCGGCTGGTCGTTGCCACCTGTGCGACCACAGCCGCACTCGCGCTGGGCGGTTCGCGTCTCATGATCTCGCCGGAGGACCGGGGCCGCGACACACTCGACCGGATCGAGACGGGCCTGCGGACCATGGCCCGTCGCTGGGAGACGATGGCTCCCAGGGAGCTGGTCGAACGCCTCGATCTGATCGCCCGGCACACCGAGACGATGGCGGGTAGCCGCCAGTCGGCCGCGGTGCGCCGGGACTGGCGCCGAACGCACAGCAGAGTGCTCGTGATGTCGGCGGTGGCCCAGGGCGACAACGGCATGTCCGGGCGCGCGGTCGTGTCGGCCCGCACCGCGCTCGTTCTCGCCCGGCACGTCGGTGACGCGCCGACCGCGGCACACGCGGGCGTCGTGCTCGCCGAGCTCGCCGCCTACACGTTCGACAGTGTGGACGACGGTCTCGCGCTCGCGCTCGCGGCACGGGCGACGGCACCCAGCTCCCACACCGCGGTACTCGCGATGACCACCGAGGCCAACATCCGCGCCGGGCGCGGCGAGCCGGCCGACCGGGTGATGGCGGTGCTGCGGGAGGCCGAGGATCTCGCCCGCGAGCTGACCCCGGCGACCCAGGGCTACGCCCTCGACGGCCTGCACCCCGGCTACCTGCCGACGTTCGGCGGCGCCGCACTGATCGGCGCGGGAGCCCTCGACGAGGGACGTCAGCGACTGGCGACGGCGGCCGCCCTGTTCGACCGCTCACGCGCGCCCGGAGCGCTCGCCGCGGTGCGGCTCTACCAGGCGTCCGCCGCGGTGCACGCCGACGCGCTGGACGAGGCGCAGACCCTGGCGACCCGGGCGCTGGCGACCTCCGCGGTACGTCCCACGGCCTGGCTGACGAACGGGATCATGTCGCTCGCCGACCGGGCGCGGCGCCGCGGCGCTGACTGGACAGGGCTGGTCAACCAGGCGCGGGAATGGGCACCGGCGGCGGTGTGAGACCGCCACGGGGCAGTGGCGGCGCGCGGTGTCCGCACGGCGCGCGCGTTCCCGCGCGACGCGGACGTCGGCGCGGATGTGACGGCGCGGACCAACCAGGCGACAGCGGCCGCGACCACGGCGACCGCGATGACGACAACCAGCGCAGCAAGCACCGCGGTGAACGGCGAACCGGTCAGGACATCGGCCAGCCAGGATCCCCGCGATCCGGAAGTTCCGGGGACAGAGTGTCCATTCATGCGAATGGGCGGGGGTGTCGGCACCGGCACCGGCACCGCAGCCGGTACGGAAGGCGGGCCAACGGAAATCTGCGACAGCGAACTCAAAGACACGGCCGGGACGGTAGCGGATGCCCGACCAGCAGCTTCAGGTGACTTGATCATGTCCACAAAAGTGCAGTGGCGATCACTCAGCTTATTTTCCGCGCAGCCCCGCCTATTACCTTGATAAGTAATATGTACAACCCGTAACACCACGGTCGCACTAAAGGGCTAGTCCGTGGGCTGACTATATCGAGTATAAACCGCCGCCGTCAGCACCGGACGCACACCATTCGCTCATCTGCTCAGGTTTCACACACCCCCCGAGGAGAGGTAGCCCGTCGTGCGGCGCCGCCGGCCGACGGCTGAAGTCCGCGTACGCGACCGCGGGCCCGGTGTGGGTGATGGTCCGGGAGCCGGACGGCGTGCGCTTCTGCCCGGTGGACACCGCCCCGACGCAGCCGGGCCCGGTGCGTTCCGCGGGTGCCGAGCGCTACGGCGCGGCGATGGCCGCGCCCTTCACCCGGCGGGCGGGCGCATGATCCTCGCGGGAGCGGCGAAGACGGTGGCACCCGCCGGGACGTCGGTCGTGACGATCGAGCCAGGTCCGATCTTCACGTCGTCCCCGATCGTGATCGGCCCGATCAGGTGCGCGCCCGGCGCGATGTCGACTCGTGCGCCGATCTTCGGGACGGCATCGGGCGGGGCGTCCGTCGAGGCGTACCCGATCGTGACGCCGTGCCGGATGATCGTGTCGTCGCCGATCACGCAGTAGCGCGGGATCATGACCGCCTGGTGATGCCCGATCAGGACGCGACGTCCGATGCCGGCGTCGACGGAGATCTCGGTGCCCTGGAGGTTACGGATGACGATGTTGTTCACGGCCTTGAAGGCGATCGTGCCGAACCTGCCGACCAGCCCGCCGCGCTCGCGGCACCACCGGCCGAACCGGTGGACGGCGAGCGCCTGGTAGCCCGGGTGCAGCCGCGACCCGTAGTGGACGTCCCTGTCCTCGCGCAGCTGCGCCCGCAGCGAGAGCGGCGCGCCCCTCGACCCGGCCACGGCGGGCCCGGCAGTGCGGGGCTCAGCCGACATCGCCGAGCTCCTCGATACACACGCGCAGCTCACCGACGTTCGCGAACGAGCCGAGGCGCTCGTCGGGGATCTGCACCGCGAACTCGTTCTCCACCGCGTAGATCAGGTTGATGTACGCCAGGGAGTCCCAGCCGGGCACGTCCGCCGCCGTGGTGGCGTCCGTGACGACCAGGTCGTCGTCGCTGAAGATCTCCCGGAAGACCTGGGCGAGGCGCTCCTGCACCATCAGCCGGCCACCTCCTCCATCGTCCGCACGGATGCGCTCGCGACGGCGGCCCCGCCCGCGCGAGCGTCGACGACCCGGATGAGCCCGGGCCGGTTCAGGGCGCTCGCGACCGGCAGCACCCAGCGGGTGGCCCCCGCGCCGGTGCCATCGGCGGGAGCCACACCGGGGCCACCGGCCGGGGCGGCGCGACCGGCGTCGGCGGGAGCCGCGGGGTCCGGCCGGAAGCCCAGCCGCGAGTACAGGTCGGCCACCAGCGCGTTCTTCGCGGTCGGCAGGTAGTGCCCCCGCACGGAGGAACAGCCCAGCCGCCGGGCCTCCGCCACGATCAGCCCGGCGATCTCGTCCTCCAGCGTCCGGCCGATGACCCGGCAGCTCATCAGCCAGGTGTCGACGTCGAGGACGGCCCCGACGGGCTCGGTGGCACGCCGGGCGATGACGACCGCGACGAGGCCGTGGTCGGCGAACCGGTCGGCCAGCCGGACGCAGATCACCGCGGTGGACGGGTCCGCGGCCAGCTCGGCGACCTCGGCCTCCCCGCGGCGCCGGGTGGTCAGGTTGAACTGGTTGGTCTTCCCGATGAGCTGGACGACCCGGGGCAGCGTCAGCTCGTCGAGGGGTACGACGGTCGCGACCATCTCCAGCCCGCGGTGGAACTCCTCCAGCGAGCTCGCGGACGCGGCGAGCTCCGCCGCCCGGGCCCGCGCCCGGTACTGCTCCGTGCGGGCGGTGTCCTCGGTGGTCAGGGCGGCCGGTTCGAAGAACGGGTAGTCGGCGACCGCGCGCACGTAGCCGTGCGGGTCCCGCGGCAGGGCGATGACGTCCACCTCGGGCACGAGCTGGCGGACCACCTCGCGCTCGGCCGGGTTGTCGTCGACGAAGACCAGGGAGTCCAGACCGATCCCGAGGGTGCTCGCGATGCGCCGGATCTGGGTCGGCTTGTCCTCCCAGGAGGCACTGAACATGGCGATGTCGTCCAGCCGCAGCCGCATCGCCGGGTGCCGCTCGAACGCCTCGCGCGCGTCCGCCTCGTTGTTCTTCGAGCAGACGGCGAGGATCACGCCGCGGGCACGGAGCTGGCCGATGTACTCCTGAAACGCGGAGAAAGCCTCGCCGACCGGCCCGTCCCCGAGCGCGATGCCGGCGAGGCCCTCCTCCCCGAGCACCCCGCCCCACAGCGTGTTGTCGAGGTCGAGCACCAGGCATTTACGGCTGGTGCCCAGCTGCGCGCCAAGCACCGCCGCGGTGTGACGGGCCAGCGCGGGCACGTGCGCGAGCGAGACGGCCTGCTTCGCGCGGTGCCAGTACCGCGGGTCGAACCAGGATCGTTTGCCGACCGTGGCGGCCAGCCGCTCACAGTCGACGAAGGCGACCTGACCGCCCGCCGCCGCGCGGCCGAGCGCCGCGTTGACCGCGGCGAGCATCGACGACCGCGACCCGGGGGTGCGCAGGGCCAGGTGCCCGAGCGCCTCCGTCTCCGGGACGACGAAGGTGTGCTGGATGACGCGGGCATCCAACCGGGAGATGATGATCTCCCACAGCGACGTCCAGCGGCCGACCTCGGCGGCGACCGCGCGCTCGGGGTCCTCGGCGAGGGCTGGAAGCGCGGCCTCGCCCTCGTGGACCGCGAGGATCACGACGTCCGGCCCGAAGCGGTACAGGCCGCTGCCCGGGTCGAGCACCTCCTGCCGGTACTGGCCGTACCCGCACTCGTAGACCTCGACGGCCACCCCGGCGCGCGCGGCTGCGAGCGGCAGGAGCGCCGCGAGCTGGGCGGTCGTGTAGCTGCCGAGCACGGCGACCCGCGCCGAGCGCGCCGCGTGGCCCGCGACGGGCGACGGCACGACCGCCCCTCCCACAGCGGCGGCCACGGCCGCCCGGGCTGGCACAGCCACTCCGGCCGACGCAGCCACTCCGGCCGACGCAGCCACTCCGGGTGACACGGCTGACGCGGCCGCCCCGGCCGAGGCGCGGCGCAGGACGCCGGCGGCGGCCGTCCAGCAGGTCAGGTCGCCTCCGGCGTCGGTCGTGGCCAGCGCCCAGCGCACGGCGGCGGCCGGATCGCCCGCCCTCTCGTAGGCGAGCGCGAGATCACGACAGAGCCCGGCCGGCGGCACCTCGGCCGCGGTCGCGGCGGCCGTCAGCTCGGCGAGCCGGTGCCGGCCCGTCCCCGCGGGATCAGCCATTGATCGAACTCCTCCCCCAGGCGCCGCGCTCCGGACGCCCCCGTCCTCGAGATGCACACACTTCAACCCTACCCTTACGTAAGGGTCTCCGGATATGCGCGGAACGCCTCCCGGTACGACCAGGAGGCCACTGGTCGACCACGTCGGCACGAATCGAACTCTTCTCGCGGCTTTAGGTCACACAGACGAGTCTTCCGCAAAGCTTCCGCATCACTCTGTCACCCCAGGAGACGACTCGAACGCTCCCGGCGACTTTGGTGTGTTCGCTTCGTGGCCCCCGGGCCGGAACCGGCCAGACCCAGGAGCAGGATCAGGTCTCCCGGCAGTTCGCGATCAACGGTGCCGACAAGTGGCGCGGGCTAGGCTGGGCGCCGGGCGGCAGCCGCGCGTCGGTGCTCGACGGGGCCCGCTCGTGGCCCGCTCATGACTCTCGACGGGGCGCTCGCGTGGGCGGAGTGCACACAGAAGGGCAACACCATGGCGCAGTGCCGCATCCTGAGTGTCGTCGGCAACCCGAAGCCGAACTCGCGCACGCGGGCCGTCGCCGAGGCGGTCGCGGCCCAGGTCGTGCGCGCCCTTCCGGCCGACATTGAGGCGGTGGCCGAGGTGATCGAGGTCAGCGAGCTCGGGCCGGGGCTCCTCGGCTGGGGTGACCCGGCGGTGAAGGCGGCCGTCACGTCGATGAAGGCGGCGGACGTCCTGGTCGTCGCGACGCCCACGTACAAGGCCACCTACACCGGGCTGCTCAAGCTGCTGCTGGACCAGATCGGCCAGGGCGAGCTCGCCGGGGTGCCGACGATTCCCGTGCTGGTCGCGGCCGCGCCCGAGCACGCGCTGGCGGTCGAGGTGCACCTGCGACCGGTACTGGTCGAGATCGGCGCGTCCTGCCCGACCCGCGGGGTGTTCGTCCTCGACTCCGCCCTGGCCGACCTGCCCGCCCAGCTCGACGCGTGGGCCGCGGGCAACATCGCGGCCGTCACCGCACTCGTCGCGGCCCGCCGCACCGCGCCACAACCGCTCGGCTGATCCGGCGCTCGGCTGATCCGGCCGGCCGAGCAACCACCCGCACAGAACACCAGGATCGACCGAGGTTGGCGGCGACCACGGCCGGCGGGCGTTCCGGTTCCGCGGAACACCATGATCAACCGCGGTCGGTGGTGGCCGCGTCATCGACGGGCGGCGTGCGCAGGAGCACCGAGGATCCCGGAAACGGCCGGAAGTGATACACATTCCCGCCGACCAGATCCACATGCACGGTGCCGAGCAACCGCGGCGGTTGAGTGACAGCCAGGACTCACCCACCCGCCACGCATCACCGGGCGACGGGCCCTGGTGCATAAATCCCGTACCGCGCCCCGGCCCCGTGCCCGCGCCGCCCGAGCCTGCCCCGGCACCGTGCCTGCGCCACCCGGGACGGGATGGACACGGCGAGAGCTGGCCGTTACGCCGAGCTGCTTCCGGCTCTCGGCTACCTCCGGCTCGGGACCAGTACCAGGGCGGAGGGAACGCCAGGAGCGCGGCGCGCCCGGCGCGACGGCTGTCGGACGCAGCGACTGTCAGACGCAGCGACTGTCAGACGCAGCGACTTGCCAGGCCCGAGAAGATGTCGCCGACCCAGACCTCCGGCAGGCCGTCGGGCGGGCGTGGGCCGGCCGGGCCGCATGCCTCGTCCGCGCCACGCGCTGGATGGCCGTGTGCCGGCACCGACCCCGGCGGCGGCGTCGGGGGCTGCTGACCAGCGCCGGAGCCCGGCCCCTGACCGGACGGGATCCGGTTGTCGGCACCGGGCACGTCCGGGCCAGGCCGCGGTCCGGGCATGGCCGGCGGCGCCGGAGAGCCCGGCGGGACAGGCGGGGCCGGCGGGACAGGCGGGGCCGGCGCGGTCACCGGGCCGGTCGGCGACGGCACGGTGCTCGGCGAGGCGGTCGGGGTCGGCCCGGCGGTCGGCGTCGCACCGCCCGGCGGGCCGGTCGGGCTCGCGGACGCCTGGCCGCCGCCCGGCTGCGCCCACGGATCGCCGCCACCACCACCGACGCCGGGGCCAGGGCCGGGGCCAGGGCCGACCGAGGTCCTGTCCGGCCACGGAGAGGCACCGCCGAGACCGGCCCTGTAGCCGTCTCCGGGAGCGGACATGGCGGGAGCGGGAAACTGCCGGGGGGCCGCCCGCGGCACGCCGGTCGCGGAGTCGCCGCGCTGCAGACCCGCCGGTATCTGTCCGCTCTGGTGGTCATCGCCGTCCGACTGCCGCGCGATGATCGTCGCGTCCCGGTCGCCGCCGGACGGAGCCATCGCGCCGAAGGCGGCCACGGCGGCTGTGAAGCCGACCGCCGTGACCAGGCCGGCCCCGGGCCGACTTTCGATCATTGCCCAGGCCACCCGCCCGCGCAGCAGGCCGGTGATGCCGACCAGGAGGACGGCCATGGCGATGGTGGCGACCGATCCGGCGAGAAGCACGATCACGGCCGCCTCGACCGGTACCCGATAGTCACGTCCGCGCTCCACGGGTGGATCACGGCCGCCTCCGCGGCGCCGCGGTTGCCCGCATCCGTCCCCCAGCCTCGCCGGTGCAGTGTCCGCGGGAACCTATCTCACCCAGAGTGATAACTTCGACACTTTGAGAAGCGTGTTGGCGTGGGACGAACCCGACTCACCCTGGGATAGCCGGCTCACCGGGAATGGCGGTGACTCACCTGGAATGGCTCTGCCGCGGCGGTCGGGCCGCGGGCCGTGCCGCCGACCCGGGCTTGGACGCCGCCGAGGCGACCCTCGGGTGCGCCTGCGAGCTCTGGACCCGCTGGTCACCGCTCCGCGGGTGGGCCGCCGCGTCGTGCGGGCGCGACTGGGTGCCCCGCGCCCGGCGGTCGCTGCTCGGCGGGCACACCGGCGGCCGGGCGGCGGTGATGGCCCGCGACGCGACCCGCCCGGCCGTGGGCCGGCCCGCGGTGTGCCGACCCGGCGCGGGGCGCGTCGATGAGGGCTTCGAGGAGGCCGTCGAGACGGCCGGTGCGGCGGGCGCGCTCAGCCGCCCCTGCGAACCCGCCGGAGCGGATGCGTGTGTGCCGCCTGCCGGCGCCGCGGGCGAGTACCTGGGCCGGGTCGTCCCGGACGCCGGACCCGCCACCGGACCGGTCTGGGGCCGCGCGGTGTGCGGCGACGAGGTCTGGGCCGGGACGGCCGTCTCGTACGGGTTGGAGGGCCGGTACGGCCTGGTCGGGCTCGGTGACGGCCGCACCGTCATCGTCGGCCCCACCGTCGGCCGGCCGGTGGTCGACCTGCCGGTGGTCGGCTTCGGTGTCGGCCTGGAGGTCGGCTTCGCCGTCGGCTGGGCCGTGGACCGCGGCCCGGCGGGCACGTGACCGGTGCCGGTGCTGGCGGGCGGCGTCCGGCGGGGACCGGCGGGCGTGGTCGGACTGGGACTCGGCGTGCGGCTGGTGCTGGGCGACGGCGACCGGCTCGGCCCGCCGTTCCCCGTCGCCGGCACGCCCGGACGGCCCGGCACGGTGGTGGGCTGATCCCACCCCGTCGGCCAGGACGGCCCGGACGGCCCGCCCTGGGTCGGCACCGGCGGCACGGACGTGGTGCGCGGCCCGCCGGAGCCGGATGCGCCACCGGCGCCGCCCCCCGTGGCCGGCACGGGCCAGCCGGAACCGGAGCCCGATCCGGCGCCGGTGGCCGTGGCCGTCTCGGCGTCCGGATCGGGGCCGGCCGCGACCGGGCGCGAGCCGGCCGTGGCCGGTGACGGCGCGGGGTCGGGCTCCTTGACGACGAGGCCGGAGGCCTCGGGCACGTCCGGGCTGGCCGGCGGTGCGGTCGCGGCCGAGTCGGCCGGGCCGGAGAGGCGCACCGCGACCGCGCTCAGCGCGAGAACCACGGTGACGCCGGCCGCGGTGACGATTCCGGCCCGACGGCGGTCATAGATCCAGGCCCATTCGGCCACTCCTCGGACGAGCCCGAAGAGGCCTGCGACGACCACCAGGGACGCCACAGCGAGAAAGAAGACGATCATCACACCCCCGGAGGCAGGCGACGCGGGCCCAGCCCAGGAGGTGGCCCGTCACCTTCCGTTACGCGAACACTACATTGCGTTTCCAGTAGCGCGAGTCTCGGACCGCTACAAACTGTCCAGAGTCAGGATAGAACGGGACGTACCGCCCAGAGTCACATCCGACGTTTGTCACACCCTCCGGGCACACTCTCCGCACACGTCTGATCGCTTACGCACGGCCACGCGATCAGGCTCCCGGCCCGGACGGCCGGCCTGGCCGGCCCCGGTCGCGGCCTCGGCCGCCCGCGTCGAGCCGGGAGGCAGGCCTGCGACCTCGTATGTCAGGCGATGCCAGGCGACGCCAGCCGACTTCAGACGGTGGCGGGCGGGATCCGGCGCAGGATGCCCTCGAGGTCGAGCCCGGGTGGGAGGGTCCCGAAGGCCAGGCCCGCGTCCCCGCCCAACCGGGCCGCGCAGAACGCGTCGGACACCGCGGCGGGCGCGTGCCGCACCAGCAGCGAGCCCTGCAGCACGAGCGCCATCCGCTCGACGAGCCGGCGCACGACCAGCTCGATCACCGGCGCCCCGCCAACCCCACCCGCGCCCGCCGCCCTACTCGTGCCGGCCGCCCTACTCGTGCCGGCCGCGCCGCTGGTGCCGGTGAGCAGGTCGTCCAGCTCAGCTCGGAGCCGGCCCCACGCCGCGTCGAGCCGGGGGTCGCCACCGGCGGCCGCGTCGACCTCGGCGCCGTAGGCGGCCAGGCTCGCGGGCTCGCGGCCGAGGGCCCGCACGACGTCCAGCGCGTTGACGTTGCCGGAGCCCTCCCAGATGCCGTTGAGCGGGGCCTCGCGATAGAGCCGCGGCAGACCCGACTCCTCCACGTACCCGTTGCCGCCGAGGCATTCGAGTGCCTCGGCGACCATGGCCGGCTGGCGCTTGCACACCCAGTACTTGGCGAGGCCGGTCGCGAGACGACGGAAGGCCCGCTCGCCCTCGTCGCCGTGCTCGGCGCGGTCCACCGCGCCGGCCACGCGCATCACGAGCGCGACCGCCGCCTCCGACTCCACCGCGAGATCGGCCAGCACGTTGCGCATCAGCGGCTTGTCTATGAGCAGCGAGCCGAACGCCGAGCGGTGGCGGGTGTGATGCGCCGCCGCGACGAGCGCCGCGCGCATCCCGGAGGCCGCGCCGACGGCGGAGTCCAGCCTGGTGAGCGCGACCATCTCAATGATGGCGCGCACCCCGCGGCCCTCCGTTCCGACCAGGTGGCCCAGCGTCCGGTCGAACTCCGGCTCGGCGCTGGCGTTGCTGCGGTTGCCGAGCTTGTCCTTGAGTCGCTGGATGAGGAAGGGGTTGCGACCGCCGTCCGGCAGCACCCGCGGGACGAGCAGGCACGACAGGCCGCCCGGCGCCTGCGCCAGCACCAGGAACACGTCGTTCATCGGGGCACTGGTGAACCACTTGTGCCCGCGCAGCAGGTACGAGCCGTCCCCGGCCGGGACGGCGATGGTCTCGTTGGCGCGGACGTCCGAGCCGCCCTGCTTCTCGGTCATCCCCATGCCGGCGAGCAGGCCGCGCTTGGACAGCGGCGGGCGCAGGCCTGGGTCGTAGACGGTGCTGGTCAGGCCGGGCAGATAGGCCGCGGCCAGGTCGGGGGCGGCCCGCAGCGCCGGTGTGACGGCGTAGGTCATCGACACCGGGCACAGATGGCCCTGCTCGACCTGCCCCCAGACGAGGAACCCGGCCGCGCGGGCCACATGCGCGCCAGGCCGGTCGGCGGCCCACGGCGCTCCCGCCAGCCCGGCGCCCACGGCCACGCGGAGCAGCTCGTGCCAGGCCGGATGGAAGTCGACCTCGTCGACGCGATTCCCGTACCGGTCGTGCGTGCGCAGGACGGGCGGGCACCGGTTGGCCTCGTCACCCCATCGCTGCGCCTCGGCCGTGCCGGCGAGCCGGCCGAGACGGTGCAGGTCGTCCGCGTGGCCGGCGGCGCCCTCGCGGGCCAGCGCCTCCAACAGGGCGGGATCCTCGGCGACGTCGTGGCCGACCAGCGGCGGTGGTTGGTTGGTGACGCGATGCGTCGGGCCACCGCCGTCCGCCGTCATCCGGTGCCACCGGGCGGACGGCCCGCCGGCGCCGGGACCTGCCCGGCCACGGGGACAGGACCGGCCGAGAAGGACGGCCAGCCGCGTTCCACCGGGCACGCGCCGACGCACCGCAACGCCATCGCCACCACCTCCCGGACCACCCGCTCGGCCTCTCGGCCGCCGCGGGGAAGCTCCTCGGTCATCGAGACCGGGCCGACGAGCACCTCGCCGATCGCGCCGGTGAGCGCCGCCGCCGCGACCATCGGGTCCTGTGCCGGCAGCGACCCCGCCTCGACGCCCTCGCGGACCAGAGCCGCGAACACGTCCCGGTACCGGCGGCGGAAGTCCAGGCGCTCGGCCTCCACCGCCGGGTCCGACGGTGCCACGAGCAGCGCGTAGGCGAGGCCGCGACGCGCCAGCGCCCGCCGGGTGAACAGAGCGACCGCCTGGACGAGTCGGTCGACGGGATCGCCCCCGGCCGCAGGCGCCTCGGCGGCACCCGGGACCGTGGCATCAGGCACAGCGGCAGTCGGCACAGCGGCGGTCGGCACAGCGGCCAGGGCGGAGATCAGGGTTGCCTCGCGGTCGGCCGCCCGCCGGAAGACCTCGACTACCAGCGCCGACTTGGACGGGAAGTGCTGGTAGACCGAGCCGACCGACATGTCCGCGGCGGCGGCGACCGCGGTGACCGACGCGCCGGCCCACCCGGTGTCCGCCACCAGGTCGGTGGCCGCGACGATCAGTCGCTCACGTGCGGCGGCCAACCGGTCGTCGACTGCGGTGGTGCGACGGTAGGGCACAGAAGGAGTGAATCACCGTTCGCGCCTTCAGGCCACGGCGCGGCGCCGATTCGGCCCCTACGGACCAACCCGATCAGGCCGGTCACGCCGATCGCCTGGTCAGGCCGATCAGGCCGATCAGGCCGGGGCGGCCGGCCGGCGACCGCCCCGCGACCGGACGACGCGGGAAACATCAACCGACGGCACGCAAACAGAAAAAGTGCCCGGGAAAATCCCAGCCGGCATTGATGCCGGTAGAAGCCACGGGCTTCCGGCGGCACGCCGGCACACCAGCGCATGCTGACCGGCAAACCGAACGCCGACCGGATACGCACAGATGTCACCGGCGCCCGCCTGCCGGCATCTCACACCCAATGCCGCCATGCGCGGGCACCATCGCCGCCGCGCCACCGCCACGGCCGCCGATATGCGGCCGCGGGATGCGTGCGCTCGTGATATACGACTTCGTGATATACGCGGTGGACGGACGGCGACTTTCCGACCCATCGTTTCTACCACAGGGCCGCTTAGCGGTGCCGACGGCAATGCCCCGCCCCACCGCTTCACCGCCGTTTAGCCGGGCGAGCTTCCGGCCCACCGGTTGCGCAGGGTCACCCCGGCCCCCGTCGCCGCCGGGCCCGCCGGCGCCCCGCGACGACGCCACGAACAGCGCATTGGACGTCCCCCACAGGAGCCTGCCCGTGGTGACGGTGACTCCAGGAGCCCGGTACACGGAGACACACCGGTAACTGTGAGTATCACAAACAGACGCTCGGACGAATATCAACGAGGTCGCTGTGGCCGCAGTGCCTCCGCACGGTCGCGCCGGGCATCACGGCGCTACCGCGGCGCCCGCGCCGCCGCGACCGCGGCGTGATGGCGCGGGCGCAAGCAGGCGGCACCGACTCGGCCCGCACGGCGCCCGCCCGCCCCGGCCCGGCCCCGGATTCGCGGCGTTCACCGGCCCGGCCGCCACCGGTATCCGGTGTATCGCCCACGGCCGGTCATCCGGCGCCGGGCCGCCGGTCCGATTTGCCGAACCGGCCTCGAAGTGGCCGGTAACACAGCTTCCGTCGATTGACCCACCGGCCCGGCTGCGAGCGAAAGACACCCCGACAGGCGCGCGACGGCGCGTCCGATTCCCACTGGGAGCAATTCGGCCGGCCGGGCCCGGCGGTGTAAGAACCACACAGGCACCCGTCGAGTGAAACAGTCCGCGGCGCAACTCGTATGCTCTTCCCCTGCCGGGATTCGACGGATCAAAACCGAATACCGTCACCAAACACGGTCCCGGCGGAGTGCCGTCGCATCGGCAGCGGCGGGGGAATGGAAACTGGCGGATGACCATGGGCGACCGGCGACACCGGATGACGCCCGGCGACCGCGCTCGGCGGCGGGTCGAGCGGCGGCGGGTCAAGCGTGAGCGCCGTTGGGCCAGGTGGTCGTTCGGCCGCGGCCGGCTGGCCGGCTGGCCGCTGGTCAGCGGGCTGATCGCGATCCTCGCGCTGAGCGGGGTGGCGCTGGTCGGCGGCAGCCGCTGGCTGGCTGACATCGAACGGGACCGGTTGGCGAACCGGGTGAGTCTGATCAGCAACCTGGCCACCTGGGAGTCGACGGTCGACGACCCGGCGGGCCTGCGGGCCGTCGTCGAGCGGACCGCGTTCGACCCCAACTACCCGGCCCGCAACCACCAGCTCGCCGCCCAGTTCCAGATCACCCCCGGAGGCGACACCACACTGCTGGTCGCGCTGCTCGACCGCGCCGGGACGCTCCTGTCCGTTCGGCCGGCTCAGGGCGCGGTGAGCGTCGGGGATCTCGGGCCGGCCTGGTCGACGGCGTGGAGCGGCGGCAGCGCCGTCTCGCCGGTCTTCACGCTCAACGGGCAGGCGGCGCGGGCCACCGTCGTCCCGGTCGGCGGCCCGCGGCCCTGGGCGGTCCTGGTCAGCGTGTCCACCGAGGAGTCGAAGCGGCAGCTCGGCACCGGTATGGGCACGCTCCTCCGGCTACGCGGGCAGGGCGCCGTCTCCACCATCGACGCGCGTGGCATCGCTGTGATCTCAACCGACCCCTCGCTGCCCGGGACCCGCGTGCTCGACCCCGCCGAGCTCAGCGCGGCCTGGCGCTCGACCAACCGCACCCGGGTCTGGACGACCGGCGGCGAAGACGGCTACACCCACGTCGCCGCCGCCCAGCCGGCGACCGGGTACACGACCTACCTGGTCCAGCCGACCGCGCAGCTCTACGCGGAACTACGGGAGCAGCGGTCGCACCGCAACATCACCCTGCTGGTGGTGACGATGGCCGCGGTGCTCTCGATCGCGGTCGTCGGGCTGCACGAGGAGACCCGCGCCCGGCGCCGGCACGGGAAGCTGAGCTCGCTGCTGGCCGCCACCCGCGACATCGTCATGACCGTCTCGGCCGCCGGCCGGCTCGAGTACGTCAGCCCCGCCGCGGCGACCCGGCTCGGCCACGATCCCGCGGCGCTGCGCGGGCGGCCGCTGTCCGAGCTGATGCGCGGTGGCGACGCGGAACGGGTCGCCACGCTGCTCGACGAGCCGCTGCCGGCGACCGTGATGAACGTCCGGCTGCTGTCCGCCGCCGGGCACGAGCACTGGTTCGACGTGTCGGCCCGGCGCCTCGCCGACGAGACGGGCTCGCCACGGGCGATCCTGACCTTCCACTCGATCGAGCGGCGCAAGTCCCTGCTCGACCAGCTCGGGTTCCAGGCCGGGCACGACCCGCTCACCGGGCTGGCGAACCGGGCGACCTTCGACGAACGGCTCGCCGGCGCCCTCGACCACCAGCCGGCCGGCGGCGCGCTCGCCCTGCTGTACATCGACCTGGACCACTTCAAACCGATCAACGACACCTATGGGCACGCGGCCGGCGACCGGGTGCTGACCGTCGTGGCGAGCCGCCTCACCGGCACGGTCGGCGCCGGGATCGCGGCCGGGCCCGACGCCGCGGCCGGGGCCGGGGCCGGGAGCACCGTCAGCCGTTTCGGCGGCGACGAGTTCGGCATCCTGCTGCCCGGGGCGGACGAGACCGCCGCGGGCGCGATCGCCGCCCGCGTCGTCGCCGCGCTCGGCGAGCCGATCGACCTGAACGAGACCCGCGTGACGGTCGCGGCCAGCGTCGGGGTCGCCGTCGCCCGCGGGACATGCCGTCCCGAACAGCTGCTGCGGGCCGCCGACCAGGCGATGTACCAGGCGAAGGCGGCCGGCCGGGCCCGGTACTCGATCGGCGTGGTGGCGGAGGCGGAGCCCGACCCGTCCGAGGAGGCCGCGCCCACTCCCCCGATGACACCGGCGGCGTCCCAGGCGTCCGGGACGCCGGCCACGGGGAACCCGTCCGTCTCGCCTCCGCCCGCCGCGCGCCCGTCCTCGCGGCGTCTGTCAGTCGCGCACCCGTCCACCCGGCGCCTGTCGGTCCGGCGCCTGTCGGTCCGGCGGCCGTCCGTCCGGCGCCGAGGGGGTACTCGGCCGCCCGCTCCGCTGCGGCACCGGCTCGCGGCGGCGATCCCGTCCGCGACCGTCGTCGTAGTGCTGCTGGGGACCGTGACCGCCGGGCTCGCGATGGAGACCACGGCGCGTGACAGGGCTCAGAAGCAGCGGATCGACGCCGGCGTCGAGCTCGTCACCCACGTCGCCGAGTACGCCCATGCCCTGAGCGACCCCGGGCGCCTCACCGGGGTCGTCTCGGAGATGCCCTGGCCGCTGGGGGACCCCGCCGCGCTGACCGAGGTGTTGCGGGTCATGGGGACCTCAGCCGTTGCCGGCCCGGGCTCGCTGCTGGCCGTCGTCGCTCCCGATGGCCGGC
The DNA here is from genome assembly GCF_023242985.1 of Frankia sp. Mgl5. Taxonomy (NCBI): domain Bacteria; kingdom Bacillati; phylum Actinomycetota; class Actinomycetes; order Frankiales; family Frankiaceae; genus Frankia; species Frankia sp. Mgl5. The sequence continues at coordinate 38,857 of NZ_JALKFY010000806.1, forward strand.
CGCTGGCGACCGAGCCGCCCGGTACGCCCGTGCCGATACCCGTCGGCGACGATCTCTGGTTCGACGCCAGCCACAAAGGGACGCTCACCCCGATGATCCTCGTCAACGGCCGCTCCCGGATCTGCTCCATCGTGCCAATCCTGCGCGGCGGGTCCGCGGCGGCGCAGCTACTGCTGTGCCCGACGAACGTGCTGCCCGCCGCCCGGACGCTGCGCTCCATGAACGGCCTGTCCGGGGACCTCGGCCGGGGCGGCATCTCCGTGCTCGACGTGCACGGCCGGGCGGTGCTGTCCTGGGACGAGGCGCTGGTCGGCAGGACGCTGGTCGAACCGGCCGACCTCGAGCAGGTCCGCGACGGCACACCCGGCCTGGTGCGCTCGGCGAGCCGGCCGGACACGATCGCCGTCGCCACGGCGATCCCGGGCGGCGGATACGTCCTGCTGGACCAGACCGCCGACCTGTTCCAGCTGAGCCTGCTGGAGTACCGCTCGATCGGCGACGGGCTGCTCTTCGGGATCATCGGCGTCACCGTCATCGGGCTGGCCGTGGCCAACCGGCGCCGGGAGCGCGCGGTGCGCCAGGACTTCGAGCAGCTCGACATGCTGCTGCACGGCGCGCACGACATCGTCATCCTCCTCGACCGGAGCGGCCGGCTGGATTTCGTCAGCTCCGCGGCGGAACCGCTGCTCGGCCGGGACAGCCAGGAGATGCTCGGCCACGACCTGCTGCGATACGTGCACCCGGAGGACCAGGCAGCGGTCCGCGAGTTCCTCGCCGGGCCGGCCGGCGAGGCGGCGGACGGCCGGGCGCTGCAGGACGTCCGGCTCGAGGCGCGTGACGGCAGCCACCGCTGGTTCGACATCGAGGCGACGGCCTGCGCCCCGCGGCCGCCGGCCGCCCGCGCCCGGGGCCCGGTGCTGACCTGCCGGGAGATCGGGGAACGGCGCGGCCTCACCGAGCAGCTGCGCCGGCGGGCCCGGCACGACCCGCTCACCGGGCTGCCCAACCGGGCCGCGCTGGCCGAGCACCTCGACGCGGTCGCGCGGCGCAGGACAGCGTACGCGGTCCTGCTCGTCGACCTGGACGATTTCAAGCCGGTCAATGACAGCTTCGGCCACGAGGTGGGCGATCATGTGCTGCGGGTGACCGCCACGCGCATCCGCCGGGTCCTGACCGGCGGCGGCGCCGGTAGCGGTAGCGGAGACGGTGCCGGCGGCGGCACTGGCAGCGCCAGCGGCGACACCGACGGCGGGGTCGGCGCCAGCGGCGACAACAGCCCGCGCCGGCCTGACACGGCGCCCGCTCCCGGCGGTGCCGCGGGCGCCGGGGAGCGGCCCCGTTTCCGCCGCCGCCCGTCGTCCTGGTTCGGCGGCGACCTGGGCGGATCATGGAACCGGCCGGAGCAGGGTGAGGTCTTCCGGGTGGGCGGCGACGAGTTCGTCGCGGTGCTGGCCGGCCCCGCCACCGCGCTCGCGGGCGGGCTGGACGTCGAGGCCGTGGCCCGGCAGACCGCCGACCAGATCACCGCGATCGTCCGGGAACCGATTCACGCGGGCGGGCGGCTGGTGACGGTGGGCGCCACGGTGGGCGTCGCGCTGTCGCGGGGGGCGGCCGCTCCGGAGGCCGTCCTGCGCCTCGCGGACGCGGCGATGTATCAGGCGAAGCGGTCCAGGCTTGACGGCCGCCCTCCGGGCGAGCCGCTGCGCACCTCCCCGCCCGCCAGGCCGCTGCGCGCCCCCGGCACCGAGCCAGCCCCCGTCACCGAGGCCGCAGCGCCAGCGGACACCGAGGCCGAGCACGCGTTGTGACGAAAACCCGGAACATCGGAAATGCAACTTCGCCGGTTGCGCCGTCCGGTGTCAGGGTCGTGCCGTATGGTGGCGCCGTTCGGGCTGACAGGCGGCGAGATGGCCCCGGTTCGGGGCGACCGAGGTGGCGTGTGCGGAACCCATGCGGAGGCGAGATGCGCACCCACGGCCGGCCACGAGCGCTCGTCGTCGACGACCAGGAGATGATCCGGCTGCTGGCGGCCCGGGTGCTGTGTGACGGCGGCTGGTCCGTCGAGACGGCGGGCGGCGTCGCCGAGGCGCTCGCCCTGCGGCCGCTCGACTTCGACGCGCTGGTCATCGACATGCGGCTCGGCGCCGAGCGGGGCACCGAGCTGCTCGCCGCCCTGCGGCTCGACGATCCGCTGGTGCCGCGCCGGTGCCTCATCCTCAGCGGCGCGTCCACCGACCCGGCGCCGGACGACGTCGCCGTGCTGCTCAAGCCGTTCCGGGCGGACGACCTGCTCGACGCGGTGAACAGGCTCTCGGGCCGGCCCACGGTCGACGGCGACCCGCCGGGCGGTGGGCGCCGGCGGCGGACCGGATGACCCAGTCCGGGACGGCCGGCGACGCGCGTGTCGTCGACCGCCTGATGTTCCTCATGATCGCGCTCCAGGAGCGTGCGAACCGGGCCCTCGCCGAGGAGCTGCACGACGGGCCGATGCAGGAGCTCACCGGCATCCTGCTGTCGCTGGCGAGCCTGCGCCGGGGCCTGCCGGCCGAGGCCGCCGCGCAGATCACCCAGATCGAGACCCGCCTGCGCGACGCCGCCGCCGCGCTGCACCGGCCCCAGCCGCCGTTCCGCCCCGGCAACGGCCCCCGGCAGATGCTCGAGCTCGGCCTGACCCAGCGGGTGGAGGGGGTCCTCGTCGACCGGCTCTACACCAGCCTGGACATCGACGTCGCCCCGCCCGCGCTCGCGGAGGTCGCCGTCGTGCTGGCGACCGTCCAGCTCCTGCTACAGGAGAGCGACCCGCTGGAGCGCCCGGCGCGTGCGCTGGTGGCGGTGCGGAGCAGTGCCGAGCATGTCGAGCTGGCCCTGCGGGTCGCCTACGCCGACGGCTTCCGCCCCGACGCCGCGACGGCGGGCCGGCTGGAGCGGCTGCGGCAGGTCGCGGACGTCCTCGGCGCCCGGCTGAGCCCGGACGCGGTCACCAGCGCGTGGTCCGCGGCGGTGCGGCTGCCGCGGGCGCCGTCCCAGGCGGGCGGGTAGGCGCCGTCAGCTGTCGCGGGGCCAGGGCGGCGCGCCGTGCGGGGGGAAAGGGCCGCTGAGGGAATCCAGAACCTCCCGCACCTTCGACAGCAGCACCCGCTCGGAGAACGGCTTGGTCAGCAGGGCAAGCCCCGGGGCGAGCGTCCCGTTCTGGGCGAGCACGGGCTGGGCGTACCCGGACATGTAGAGGACGCGCAGGTCCCGCCGCTGCTGGCGGATCCGCTCGGCGACCTCGCTGCCGAGCAGCTGCGGCATGACCACGTCGGTCAGCAGCAGGTGGATCTCCTCCCGCGTCGTCGACGCCAGCGAGATCGCCTCGGGCCCGCTCGCCGCGGTGATCACCTGGTAGCCGTTGCGGGCAAGGATGCGACGGGTGAGCTCGCACATGGCCGGCTCGTCCTCGACCACCATGATCGTCTCGCCGCCGAACAGCTCACCGTCGGCGAGCTGCTCCTCAGCCGCCGGGACGGCGCCGTCGACGGCCGGCAGCAGCGCGCTGACGGTGGTGCCGACGTTGGCCGTCGACAGGATCTCCACGTGCCCGCCCGCCTGGGTGATGATCCCGTAGACGGTGGCCAGGCCGAGCCCGGAGCCCTCGCCCTTCGTCTTGGTCGTGAAGAACGGCTCGAACGCGCGCGCGGCGACCTCCGGCGACATGCCCGTCCCGCTGTCGCTGACCCGCAGGTGCACGAAGCGCCCGCTGCGCAGCCCCGGGCGGGCGGCCGCCGTCTCGTCGTCGATGCTCACGTTCGAGGTGTCGATGGTGAGCGTGCCGCCACCGGGCATCGCGTCCCGCGCGTTGACGGCGAGGTTCACCAGCACCTGCTCGATCTGGCCCACGTCGGCCAGCACCGTCCACAGGTCCGGGTGGGCGGAGGTGTGCAGCTCCACATGCTCGCCGAGGGTGCGGCGCAGCAACTGCTCCATGTCGTGGACGACCCCGTTGAGGTCCAGCGGGCGCGGCTGGACCACCTCGCGCCGGCCGAAGGCGAGCAGCTGGTGGGTGAGCTGGGCGGCCCGGTCGGCCGCCCGCTGGACCTGCTCGATGTCGCGGCGGGCGGACTCCCACCGGCCGCCCTGCTCCCTGGCGGCGGTTCCGACCACCTCACTGACGAAGGCCGTGTAGTTGATGATCACCGCGAGCAGATTGTTGAAGTCGTGTGCCACGCCGCCGGCGAGCTGGCCGAGGCTCTCCAGCCGCTGCGACTGGTGCAGCTGTACCTCGAGCCGTTCCCGCTCCGCCTGGGCCCGCAGCCGCTCGCGCTCCGCCTGCGCCTCCAGCCGGTCGGTGACGTCCCGGATCGCGGCCGAGACGAGCAGCCCGTCCTCGGTCTCCAGCGCGGACAGGGAGATCTCGGCGGGGAACTCCGTGCCGTCCCGGCGGCGCGCGGCGAGCTGCATCCCCGCGCCCATCGGCCGCGGCCGCGGATCGTCGAAGTAGCGGGTGCGGTGCCGCGGGTGCAGGTGCCGCACCGACTCGGGGACGAGGATCTCCATCGGTTGCCCGACGAGCTCGTCCCGGCCGTACCCGAAGAGCCGCTCGGCCTGCGCGTTCACCAGCGCGATCCGCCCGTCCGGGCGCACGCCGACGATCGCGTCCGGCGCCGCCTCCAGCAGGCCGCGGAACATGGCCTCGGCCCGCTTGCGGCTCGTCACGTCCCGGACCGCGGCCGTGACGAAGATGCCCTCGGCGGTCTGGACGGCCGACAGCGAGATCTCGGCGGGGAACTCCGTGCCGTCCCGGCGGCGCGCGGCGAGCTCCACGCCCGCGCCCATCGGCCGCGGCCGCGGGTCGGAGAGGTACGCACCGCGGCGGGCCGGGTGCGCCCCGCGCAACGCCTCCGGGACGAGGATCTCCATCGGTTGCCCGACGAGCTCGTCCCGGCCGTACCCGAAGAGCCGCTCGGCCTGCGCGTTCACCAGCGCGATCCGCCCGTCCGGGCGCACGCCGACGATCGCGTCCGGCGCGGCGTCCAGCAGACTGCCGGGCGGCACGTCGGCATAGCCCGCCAACGACTACCCCCAGATCGTGAACGATGTGTCACGCAATGACACATGGTAGCCCGGAGGGCGCGGGACGTTCGACCGCGAACGGGTATCAGTCGGACCGTGCCACGATCATGTCAGCAGGTGCCGAGGTCAGCGTGCCCAGGTGCCCGGGAACCGGTGGCACGGTCAGGATGTGAGATCCCGGCGGACCGCCTCGGCTGCCCGCCGGCCGGAGAACAGGGCGCCCTGGATGGAGCTGGTGTCGCGGTGGTCGCCGCACACGTAGCGGCCGGGCGAGTGCCGCACCGGCCGGCGCAGCGGATGCGGGCTGGGCATCGCGGGCAGCGCCCGAGGCACGTCGACGCGGGCCAGCGTCACCCAGTCAGCCGTCTCCGCGCCGTAGAGCAGGGAGAGCTGGCGCCGCACGGTCGACTCGTCCACCGCGCCGCCGGCACCGCCGGCGACGCCGCTCGTACCACTACTGCCGCTCACGCCGCCGCTGCCCGCGCCGAGCACGGATGCGGCGACGAGGTCGGCACCCGCCGGGGCGTACTCCGGCGCGACCGCGCTGAGAACGACGGTGTTCACCACGGGGCCGGGACTGGCGCGGGCGTCGAGCACGAGCGCGCCGCCGCGCATCGGCGGTGCCGGCGCACTGAAGTACCAGGTCGTGACGCCGTGCCAGTTCGGCGCACGCAGGCCGGGCAGCAGCCGGGCGGCGACCTCACCATCGGTGGCGACGACCACGGCACGGGCGCGCACCACGCCGCCGCCGGCGAGCCGCACCTCCGTCAGCCCAGCGGTGGACGGCCCGTTCGGCCCGGGGGCGTCGGCGATCTCGACGACCTCCTGTCCGAACCGGATGGTCCCGGGGGGCAGGCGGGCGGCGAGGTGCCGGGGCAGCTCGGCCATCCCGCGCGCCGGCAGGACGGGAGCCGCGCGCAGGAAGCAGCGCCACACCAGGTGGAAGAAGCGGCTGGACGTGTCGAGATCGCCCTCCAGGAACACACCGCGCAGGAACGGTGCCAGGACGCGTTCGACCGCGCCGGGCGACAGCCCCGCGGCGAGCAGTTCGGCGTGTGTTGTCCGCTCGGGACCGGCGATGATCGACTCCGGCCGGGCCAGCAGGTCCCGCGCCGAGGTCGCGGCGAGCTTCGCGAGGTCGAAGGCACCGAGGGCCCGGCCCGGAAGGAGACCACCGAGAGCCGCGACATCCTGGAGCGGGTCGCCGAGCAGCACCGACCGCACGCCGTCGCGTAACAGCACGGAACGGGGGAAGGAGCGCGGCTGGAGCGCCGGCAGGTCGACCTGCCGGCGGATCTCCGGGTAGGACGGCAGAAGCACCTGGAAACCGCGGTCGAGAAGGAAGCCGTCCACCTCGTCCGTGCGGACCCGGCCGCCGACGTCGTCGGAGGACTCCAGGACGAGGACGCCCAGCCCACCCGAGGCACCGGAAGCATCGGACACGGCACCCGGCCCGGTGCCGGCGAACCCGGTACCAGCGAGCCCGGTGTTGGTGAGTTCGGCCGCCGCAGAGAGCCCGGCCAGCCCCGCCCCGACGATCACGACGTCGACGGTCTCCACACTGCCCTCCGAAGATCCGGGTGGCCGCGGGACTCCCACGGCCGTGTCACGCTACGTCACGGCCGACACGGGATCGGTGTGCGCAGTCGGCCTGTCCCCCGGGGCATTCCCGGTTCCGGGGCTCTCGAGCCCGTGCTGGGGCGGCACTGCCGGCTCCGCGGGTACCGCCGGCTCCGCGGGCGCTGATGACTGCGCGGGCACTGATGACTGCGCGGGCACTACCGGCTCCGCGGGCACGACCGCCAAGGGCACGACCGCCGGAGGCACCGCCGAGACACCCGGGGACACAGCCGAGACCTCCGCGGACCCCGCGGATGCGGCCGGCCGCGGGGCCACGGACGGCCGGAACCCGAGGCTCACCAGGGCGGGCTGCTCCGGCACCGGGCGACGGCGGCCGACGAGCAGCACCGCGCCCGCGACCAGGGTGCCGCCCACGATGCCGTCCAGCCAGAAGTGGTTGGCGGTCAGCACGACCACGGCGACGGTCGCCAGCGGCTGGATCACCGCGAGCCAGCGCATCCGGTGGCGCAGGATGGTGACCACCGCCCACGCCTCGAGGATCGCCCACCCCACGTGCAGACTGGGCATCGCGGCGTACTGGTTGGCGACCCCGCCGCTGCCCTTCCCGTACGGCGACGGCCCGAAGAGCGTTCCGGTGTCGACCAGGCCGACCGACGAGTCGACCCGTGGGAGGAAACGCGGCGGCGCGAGCGGGTAGAGCAGGTGGATCCCCAGGCCGGCGCCCGTCGCCAGGATGATCACGTTGCGGACTCGGCGCCAGTGGTCGCGGTGCCGGGCGAACACCCACACCAGCAGCAGGATGGCCGCCGGGAAGTGGACGCCGACGTAGTACCAGTTCGCCCCGTGCGGCAGCCACTGGTGCGCCAGCGCGACGCCCTGCAGCGAGGCCTCGTCGGGCAGGCGCAGGAACCGCTCCAGCCGCCAGACGTCAACAGCGTGCCCGAGTGCGTCGGGCTCGCGGCCGGTAGCCAGGTGCCGGCTCAGGCTGTAGCCGACGTAGAGCAGCCCGAGCAGGATGACCTGGCCCACCGTGTAGGCGAGCAGGCCGAGCCGCGCTCCCGCCCACCGCGGGCGCACCCGTTCGAAGGCGTGCGAGGGCCACGACCCGACATGGGCGAGCCGGGCCACGGCCCCCGCCCCGGCGGGCGGCGCGTCGCCCAGGCCGGGCGGCGCGCCGGCGTGCGCCGCGCCGGCGCGGCGCGCGGACGCGGCGGCTGGTGGTGGCGCGAAGGGAATCAGCCCAGGCAACGCCACCGGTACGGCCGCGGGTCGCTGCCGTGGCAGCGCGGCCGAAGGAGCCCCGACCATGTTTCCCCTCCTCGTCGACGCGTTCCGGACCCGCCACAAGGACGGGCCCACCGCACCGGACGTGACACCCGGCAGCCGCCCCCGTAGACCAACACTCGGCAAACCAACGCCACACGGCAACCGATTTCGCTCGGCAACCGTTACCGCCGGACGACCGATGACGCTGGGCACCACGGACACGACGCCCTGAGTGTCGCCGACAGGTCCGACAGTTCCCGGGCGCCGCCGTCCCCGGCTGTGCGCGGCCTCGACGGGCGTGGGCCGCGACCTGTCCGAGTGTCGGCGTTTCGGCCCGGAAAGGCAGTGGTGCCAGCCCCCCGATCGCGATGGGGTCACCGCCCCCGGCCTTGGTACGGCTCGGTTCGGGCCCGGCGGGCGGCCCCGGCGCGCCCGGCAGGCGCCGAGGGCCGGCCTAAGCCGCGAAAGCCCCGGCCAGGACCTTGCCGGGCCCCGGTGAGCCGTCGCCGGTGGGGGCAGTCGGCCCGCCGAAGGTGGTGCCAGCACCCCCGCGCGGGTGACCCTGGCCTGCTGGCGACGGTGTAGGCGAACCGGGCTGAATGGAGCCATGGCGCGCAACGGCACGGCGGGCGACACCACACCAGGCCACGAACCAGGCAGCCACCGACCAGCGGACGAGACCGGGAGCACCGGAGCGATCACCGTGCTGCTCGCCGACGACAACCTGATCGTCCGGGAGGGCGTGCGGGCGCTGCTCTCCCGCGTCGCCGACATCGCGGTCATCGGTGTCGCCGCTGACCACGACGAGCTGGTCCGCGCCGCCGCGCGGCTGCGCCCCAGGGTCGTCGTCACCGACATCCGGATGCCGCCGGACTTCACCGACGAGGGGGTCCGGGCGGCCCAGCGCATCCGGGCGGCGAGCCCGGCGACAGGCATCGTGCTGCTCTCCCAGTACGACGAGCCCGACTACGCGATCACGCTGCTGCGTGACGGCCTGTCCGGCTACGCCTACCTGCTCAAGGAGCGGGTCGCCGACCCCGACCTGCTGGCGCGCGCCATCCGCGAGGTCGCCGCGGGCGGCTCCATGCTGGACCCGGACATCGTCGCCGCGGTGATGACTCCCGTCCGCGAGGCCGGGACGCTGACCCACGAGCAGGAGGAGCTGCTGCGCGACGTCGCCCACGGGCGCCCCGTGGCCGCCATCGCCGCCGGCCACGGCGACACCCCGGCCGCCGTCAACGCGGCGATCGACGCGCTGCTGCTGCGGCTCGCGCAGGGCGCGAGCTCGGGCCAGGCCGGCGCGCTGCGCCGCCTGCGCATGCTGCACGAGGCGCTGATGAAGCGTGAGGAACAGGACGTCGCCCTGACCAGGCTGCTCCCCAGCGGCCTGGCTCAGAAGCTGCGCGACGACGCCACCGCCGCGAGCCGCGCCGAACGCCTCGTCGTCACCGTGCTGATGTCGGACGTCCGCGGGTACTCGGGCATCGCGCAGCGCACCGACCCGATGGTGCTGGCGCACCAGCTCGACGAGCACCGCCGGGAGATGAACGCGGCGATCCTCGCCGAGGGCGGCACCGTCCTGCAGTACGCCGGGGACGCGGTGATCGCCGTCTTCGGCGCGCCGGACCCGACCAGTGACCATCGCGAGCGTGCGGTGCGCGCCGCGGCCGCGATGCACCAGCGCCAGCGCGGCCTGGACGAGCGGTGGATCAGGCGCCGTCTGGAGCCGTTCGGGCTGGGCATCGGGGTCTCCACCGGCGAGGTCGCGGCGGCCCTGCTGGGCTGCGACGCGCACCGGGAGTACACGCTGGTCGGGGACACGATGAACCTCGCGCAGCGGCTCCAGTCGATGGCGGAGGCGGGTGTCACGATCGTGAGCGCCGCGACCGCGGCGGCGCTGCCCGCCGACGTCGTCGTCCCCCTCGACCCGCGGCCGGTGAAGGGACGGGTCGGGGACGTCCGGGCCTACCGCGTCATCGCCGGCGGCGCCTCCGCCCCCATTCCCGCTCCCGCCTCCGTCCCCGCTCCCGTCGTTCCGGCGCCTGCCCTCACCGCGTCTGCCTTCACCGGGCCGGCGCTCACCGCGCCGGTCCCGCGGCCGCGCCGCCGCCGTCTGCTGGCCCGCTCCGCCGCCTGAGCGCCGGGCACGAGCCCCACCCGATGGAAAATGGGCCCCGAAACGCAGGCCGGGGCCGCCGGGGAGATCCCCGGCTGATCGGGAGGGTCGTGATGACCGCGATGACTCAGCCGGAGCAGTCGGACGCGGGCAGGGGGGTCGCCGTCGTGACCGGGGGCAGCCGGGGCATCGGCGCCGCCTGCGCCCGTCTGCTGGCGCGGGCCGGGTGGACGGTCTGCGTCACCTACCGTTCGGACGAGGCCGCCGCGCAGGAGGTTGTCCGGGAGTGCGACGCCGCCGCGCGGGCCCTCGGCACGCCGGCCGGGGCCGCCGCCGTCGCCGTGGACCTGGCCGATCCGGAGCAGATCCCCGGGGTCTTCGCCGCGGCCGACCGCCTCGGCCCGCTCACCGTCCTGGTGAACAACGCCGGGATCGTCGACCGCCAGATGCGGGTGGACGAGATGACCGCCGGCCGGCTGACCCGGATGTTCACCGTCAACACGGTCTCGTCGATCCTGTGCGCCGGGGAGGCCGTCCGCAGGATGTCGACCCGGCACGGCGGCACCGGCGGGTCGATCGTCAACATGTCGTCGGCGGCGGCCAGGCTCGGCAGCCCGGGGCTGTACGTCGACTACGCGGCGAGCAAGGGCGCGATCGACACGCTGACACTCGGCCTGGCCAGGGAGGTCGCGGGCGAGGGCGTGCGGGTCAACGCGGTGCGCCCGGGAATCATCGCCACCGACATCCACTTCAGCAGCGGGGACCCGGGGCGGCCCGCCCGGATGGCGGGCAGCATCCCGATCGGCCGTGCGGGCACCGCCGACGAGGTCGCCCAGGCCGTGGCCTGGCTGTGCTCGTCGGCCGCGTCCTACACGACCGGCGCGATCCTGGACGTCGCCGGCGGCCGCTGAACGGAGGCCGAACGGGCGCGGCTACCGGGCCGACGGGGGCCGGAACATGACCAGGGCGGTGGGGTTCCGGCGGGCGTAGCGCAGGGCCGCCCGCTCGCAGGAGCCGCTGACCCACTCCAGCGTCCAGTCGACGTTCACCAGGCCCACGACGTCGGCGACGCGCTGCTGGAACTCGTCGTCGACCTCCTGCTCGGCGCTGCGGGAGGCATAGGCCACGCCCTCCATGCCGAAGGCTCCGTACATCCCGGCCGACCACCGGGCCCATCGCGTCCATCGGTCACGCACGGCGACCACGACTAAGCAGGAACCCATCCGCGCCGCGAGCTCCGCCGCGAGCAGGACATCGGCGAGATCTCCGGCGTCACCCGCGCGTAGGCCCACGATCACATGACTTCCCGTTGTTGTCCGCGCGGCGACTCGACGTCCCTCAGCCTGCTCCACGGTTCCTCCTCCACCGGCGCCGTCCCGGTCGGGTTACCGCCGAGGATGGTGGCCACGATTGTGATGGGAAACACCAGAAAGGGGAAGTACCGAAGAGACCTGATTTTGTCGAACGCTCGTGGTTCACGCATCCGACTCGCCGTCCCTTCGATCGCCCGCACGCGGCGACCTGCCCGTACCACGTGATCCGGGTGCCGTCCTCCTCTTTCTGCCCCGCCCCGATCGCCCGTACGCGGACCAGTCGCGGCCGGTCGCCGCGGAGCCGAGAATCCTGAGATCCGGGGCGCGCCGGTGAAGCTCACCCAGCGGGTACGCGCCGCCCGTCCTGGTATGTCATCGCCGGTCACACGAAGGCGGAAAACAGATGTCGGTATTGGACAGATTCCGCCTCGACGGCAGGGTCGCCATCGTCACCGGGGCCTCGTCGGGGATCGGCGTCGGCTTCGCCCGCGGGCTCGCCCAGGCCGGCGCGGACGTCACTCTCGGTGCCCGGCGCACCGACCGGCTCGCCGCGACCGCCGCGCTGGTCGAGGCGGAAGGCCGCCGGGCCGTCGCCGTCGGCACCGACGTGGCCGACCCGGAGTCGTGCCGGAACCTCGTCACGGCCGCCATGGACACCTTCGGGCGGGTCGACATCCTGGTCAACAACGCCGGGGTCGGTTCGGCCCACCCGGCGCTGCGGGAGACCCCGGAGCAGTTCCGCTCGGTCATCGACGTCAACCTCAACGGCTGCTACTGGATGGCCCAGGCCGCCGCGGCCGTCATGCGGCCGGGCAGCAGCATCATCAACATCTCCAGCGTGCTCGGCCTGACGACGGCCGGCCTCCCGCAGGCCGCCTATTCGGCCAGCAAGGCGGCCCTGCTCGGGCTGACCCGCGACCTCGCCCAGCAGTGGACGGGCCGGCGCGGGATCCGCGTGAACGCCCTGGCGCCCGGGTTCTTCGAGTCCGAGATGACCGACCAGTACCTGCCCGGGTACCTGGAGAGCCAGTCGGCACGGATCCTCGCCGGCCGCTTCGGCGACCTTGAGGAGCTGACCGCCGCGCTGGTCTTCCTCGCCTCCGACGCCGGCGGCTACGTCACCGGGCAGACCCTCGTCGTGGACGGCGGCGTCTCCATCACCTGACCGCGCTGCGCAGGGAGCCGGTCAGGTCTCCAACGGCATGAGCTCGCGGGCGAACCCGTCGAGGAACTCCGGCCAGCCGGCGGAGTCGATCAGCGGGTACACGACGAACTTGCTCACCCCGGCGTCCACGTACCGGGCGACGAGCTCGCGCGCCTGCGCCCACCCGCGCGGGACGAGGTCGGCGGGGTCGCGCTCGGGGCGCCGCCCCCGCAGTGCCGCCGCCGTCGCCGCGGGGACCTCACCGAACGCGATCCGCAGGCTCAGCCCGTGGTGCTCCGGATCGACCTCGCGCCCGGCCTCCGCGGCGGCCGCGTTGATCGCGGCGATGCCCGCGGCGGCCTCGGCGGGGTCGACCAGGCTCGCCAGCCAGCCGTCCCCGTAGCGGCCGATACGGCGCAGCGCGGCCGGCGCCGCCCCGCCGAGCCAGATGTCGAGCGGACGGGCCGGGCGGTCCCCGATCCCGATGTCGGTGACGTCGAAGAACTCGCCGCGGAAGGTCACCGTCTCCTCGGCGAGCATCCGGCGCAGGAGCTGGAGCGCCTCGTCGAACACCGCGCCGCGCCGCCCGGCCGGCACCGGGAACGCGTCACGCTCGGCCGGACGGGCCGGCCCGAGCCCGAGCACCGGCAGGACCCGCCGCGGCGCCAGCGCGGCCATGGTGGCCAGCTGCTTGGCCAGCAGGACGGGGTTGCGGCCGGGGAGGACCGCGACCCCGGTACCCACCTTGATCGAGCTGGTGCGGCCCAGGGCGTACGCCATGCCGGCGAGCGGATCGACGCTCGCGGCGGAGAGCTGCTCGGAAAGCCACAACGAATCCACACCGAGTGCCTCGGCCGTGTCGACCCGGGCGGCGAACTCCCGGCCGGGGACGGCGGCGAACCCGACACCGATGCGAATTTTCATACGGTCAGCCTAGATCGAAGCGCCCAACGGGGCCCCGCGCCGAGTGTCCCGGGTAGCCCGCCTGCCCCGGCGAGACAGGCAAATCGGGGCATTGACCCCGGCGTGAATCCCGGAGGACCGTCGTCTGATGGGCGACGTCGGCAAGCCGGAACGCATCGTCGAGGACGAACCGATCGGATTCCCGGAACAGGAGCCGCTGACGGCTCCCGCCCCGGTCCCCGCACCACCAGCCACGGCGCCACCGGTACCGGTACCGGTACCGGCCGAACCGGCGAAGGAGCCGGCCCCCACCGGGCAGGCGGGGCAGGACGGCCGCGTGCCGATCCCACGGTGAGCCTGCTCGGGTGGCGCCAGTGGGCGGTCGACTCCGACGGCCTGCTGCGCCCCGCCTGGACCCCCTGGTCACCGTTCCCGCCCGAGTTCCTGCTGTGGCACCCGGACGGTCTGACCGAGGCGCACTGCCTGCGCACCGACGACTCCGGGCAGGAGCGGCACGACCGCCTGCCGGGCGACGACTGCGTGTGCGGCCTCTACGCCTGGCGTGATCCGTCCCTGCTGGTGACGGCGCGGCTGCCCCGGTGGACGAGATGCCCCTGCGTGATCGGCGTGGCGCGGCTCGGCGGGCGGGTGATCGTCGCCGAGCGCGGCTACCGGGCGCAGCTGGGCTACCCGGTCGCGGTGTTCGACCCCCGCGGCATCGTCTCGCCCCGGTACGCGGTCGCGCGTTACCGCAGGTGGCCGGCCCTGGTCGCCGAGTGGCACGCCGCGGGGCCCCGCGGCGGCGAGCAGGTCGGCGCACACCCTGACGAGACGGGCGAGTAGCCCGATGACCGATGGGCGCGACCCGGGAGCACCCACCGAGGAACGGTCACCCCACGTGACTTTTGCATGGCCGATACCTGAACGGGGGTAGCCAGAAGTGTCTTTGTGCCCGTAGAACGTCACACGTGGCGACAAAGATCGCGCACCGGCCGACTAGGGTCAGACCGGCACGCAACGGCACGATGCGGGCATAACCGGGTCTGGTCACGGTAGATCGCTCCCGGGTCGGGGACGCGCCCGGCCCCGGGTGGCGCGACGGCGCGCAGCGAGGGGGAACCGTGCGGACAACCGGCACCGCGGCGGATCCCGCTGACCCCGCCGAGCCGAGCGACCCCCTCCCCGCTGATCCCGTCCCCCCTGATCCCGTCCCCGCCGGTGCGCGGCGGGACGGGCCGCGGCCGAGTCACCGGCACCGACGTCAGCGGCGCCGCCGGCGCCCGCTGGGCCGCGCGGGCCTGGTCCCGGCGGCGGTCCTCGCGGGGTACCTGGCGCTCGCCGTCGCCGTCTTCCGTGCCGCGTGGGCCGATCCCGGCGGCGTGGTCTACGGCTACAGCGACTCGGTGCTGTTCGCGTGGTACCTGGGCTGGGTCCCGCACGCCCTGTCCGCAGGCATCGACCCGTTCGTCACCTCGTACCTGAACGCCCCGACCGGCACGAACATCCTGTGGAGCACGCCCGTCCCGCTGCTCGGGCTGGTGACCGCGCCGGTGACCGCGCTGTTCGGCCCCGTCGTCTCACTCACCCTGCTGCTGACACTGGCGCCGGCGCTCTCCGCGTTCGCCCTGTTCTGGGTGCTGCGGCGCTGGGTGCCGGCGCCGCCGGCCGCCGTCGCCGGCCTGCTCTACGGCTTCGGCCCGTACATGGTCGGCGAGTCGTACGGTCACCTGCATCTCACCTTCGCGGTCTTCCCGCCGCTGCTGCTGCTCCTGCTCGACGACCTGATCGTGCGCCGGCGCCCACCGGGGCGCACCGGCGTGCTGCTCGGCCTGGCGGTCGCCGCCCAGGCCATGATCAGCGAGGAGGTGCTGGCCACCGCCGCGCTGCTCGGCGCGCTCGGGCTCGCCATCGCCGGGCTGGTCCACCGCGCCGCCGTCCGCGCGCGGGCGGGCGCGCTGCTGCGGGGCCTGGCGGCCTGCGGCACGACGGCCGGGGCGCTGCTCGCCTGGCCGCTGACCGCGCAGTTCCTCGGCGACCAGCGGGTCCACGGCAACATCCAGCCGCACAACGTCGCGGTGTCCGATCTGCTGACCTTCGTCACGCCGACCCCCGCCCAGCGGATCGCACCCGACGCGGCGCTACGGCACAGCCTGCGCTTCACCGGCAACGCGGTCGAGGTGACCGGCTACCTCGGGCTTCCCCTGCTGCTCGGGGTGGCCGCGATCGCCGTCCGGTTCCGCCGCGAGCCGCTGGTGGCGGTGTTCGCCCCGCTCGGCGCGGTGACGGCGCTGCTCTCCCTGGGCGGCCACCTGCACGTGGACGGACGGGTCACCGGCATCCGCCTGCCCTGGCTGCCACTGGAGAACCTCCCGGTGATCAGCAGCGCGCTCCCGTCCCGGCTCGCGCTGTACCTGGCGATGTCCGTGGCGATCGTCCTCGCGGTGGGCCTGACCCGCGTCGCCGCGGCCGCCCGGTTCCCGCGGCCGGTCACCCGGGCCGGGCTCGTGCTGCTCACCGCGGTGATGCTGGCGCCGCTCGTGCCGCGCAGCCACGTGGCGACACCGGCCGCCACGCCCGCCTTCTTCACCGGCGACGCCGTCCGCGCGGTTCCCGAGGGATCGACGGCGCTGGTGCTGCCCTACCCCTATCCGGCCCGCACCGAGGCGATGCTCTGGCAGGCCGAGGCGGGCTACCGGTTCCGGCTCCCGGGCTGCTACTGCACCGTCCCGGGGCCGGACGGCCGCGCCGTCTTCAACGCGTGGACCGACCCGCTCAACAGCGCGCTGGTGGCGGTCGAGCAGGGCCGGTCGGACGCGGCGGCCGCCCTGGCCGATCCCGCCGTGCGGGCCGCCTTCGACCGGCTCGCGCCCGCCGCGGTGATCCTCGGCCCGAGCGCGAACCGGGACGAGCTCGCCCGGCTGGTGACCGGCCTGGCCGGCGCCGGGCCGGCGGACGTCGACGGGGTCCAGCTGTGGCTGACAGCGCCCTGATCACCACCTTGTGATCACCATTGGCGCCCCGGTATGTCCGGGATGTTCCACCAGTGCGACGCGCTGTGACCAGGTGTCCGGTGTTCGACACCCAAAGCGTGGGACAGGACCCGGACCCGGCTGTTGACTGCCGGTTAATCGCCAGTCGATAGCCTGCGGCGCAACGTTTCGGCGTCCGGTTCGGACGTGTCCGCTCCGGACAGTGTCGGGTACGGACGGTCGTTCTCCGGAGACAACTCGCGGCGTCCCGGAAATCGCGGGGCCCGCCGGCCACGCCAAGCGGGCGCCCGCCGTTGTTCGGCGACGAACAGTACGCGGAGGACGACGGACGGCGCGATTTCGGGTCGTCGCGGGCTCAGCAGACGCGATCGGACGCGGAAGGACGAGGGTTGCCCACGGAATCCAGGCTCGACCGGCCGGGGCACGGCCAGTCGAGCGCAACGCTGACGACCCTGCAGCGGGTCACAGTCGTCGGCCTTGTGGCGCTCTCCGTCGCGGTGGCGATCGGCCTCGGGCTGACCGCCCGCGACGACCCGCCGGACACCGCCTGGCCGCCGGAACGGCAGGCGACGTCCTGCCACGACGTGAAGATCTTCACCGGCCAGGTGGGATCGCCCTACAACCGGTTCGCGCGGGTGCTGCGCACCCGGCTGCAGGCCGCGCCCGAGCACTGGGACGTCGAGGTCGTCCCGACCGGCGGCTCCGCGGAGAACATCTACCACCTGGAGGAACAGCAGTACCGGACGTGCTCGCTGGCGCTGGCCCAGCTCGGCACGACCGTGGACGCCGGGTCGGCGGTCAACCAGTTCTCGCCCCAGCGGGGCGGCCACCTCGTCGAGGGGCTGCGCACGCTCGGGCCCGCCCACGACGACCTCCTCCACGTGATCGTCCGCGCGCCCGGGAGCAGCCCGGCCGGCACCGCGGACGTGCGGACCTTCGCGGACCTCTGCGACCGGGCCATCGCCGCCGGGCCACCGGCCTCGGGCACCCGTCAGATCGGCACCGTGCTCATCCGCGTCGGGCTGCCGGGCTGCTCCCCCCGGCTGGAGGACGGCACCATCGACGACGGGCTGCGGCTGCTGGTCGCCGGTGCCGTGGACGCGGTGTTCTGGGCCGGCGGCGCCGGCACCGAGCGCATCCGGACCGAGCTCGCCAACGGTGTGAAACTCCAGGTCCTCGACCTGGCGCAGTTCCGCGACGCGATCATGGCGGACTGGGAGAAGGTCTACCACCCGCCTGGGCGGTACTTCCCCGGCACGGTCTTCCCACCCGGGCACCTCGGGCCACGGGACTACCCGGGGATGACCGACGTGGACACCGTCTCGCTGCCCAACGGCGTCCTGGCACACGAACAGGCCGACCCGGCGCTGGTCCGGCGGGCGACGGGCGACCTCTTCGTCGATCCGGCCGAGTACGAGCAGGCCCTGTGGGGCGACAATCCCGCCGGCCGCCGCGTCCCGGACGCGCTGACCGTCTACGAGAGCCCGTTGTTCTGCTACGTCCCGCTGCATCCGGCGGCCGCCGAGTACTACCGGCTGCGGTTCCACCGCGGACCCGACTGTGGCCGGTAACGGCGCGGTGGCAGCGGCCCGGCTCCGGCCACGCGGAGGTGGGCCGTGCTGCGCCCGCTGACCGACTCCGACCCCCGCGTCATCGGCCCCTACCGGCTGTACAACCGGATCGGCGCCGGCGGGATGGGCATTGTCTACCTCGGTTTCAGCCCCGACGACCAGCCGGTCGCGGTGAAGGTCCCGAACCCGCAGCACGCCACCGACCCGGAGTTCCGCGCCCGGTTCCGGGCAGAGGTGTCGGCGGCGCGGGGCGTGCTCGGCCCCACCGTCGCCCGCGTCATCAACGCCGAGGTGAACGGCCCGCAGCCATGGCTGGCCACCGAGTACGTGGAGGGCCCGAGCCTGAACGCGGCGGTGAGCGACGGCTGCCCGCTGGTCGACCGCCAGCTCGACACGCTCGCCGTCGGGCTGGCCCAGGCGCTCGTCGCCATCCACCAGGCCGGCGTGGTGCACCGCGACCTCAAACCGGCGAACATCGTGATGTCCTGGTCCGGACCGAAGGTCATCGACTTCGGAGTGGCCCGCTCCGCCGACTACAGCGGCTACACCCGGGCCGGCGAGGTCGTCGGCACCGTCGCCTGGATGGCTCCGGAGCAGATCAGCGGGCAGACCGCGGGGCCCGCGGCGGACGTCCACGCCTGGGCCCTCTGCGTCGGGTTCGCCGCGACCGGCCGCCGGCTCTTCCGCGGCGACACCCAGGAGATCGTGGCACTACAGATCAGCTCCGCGCGGCCCGACCTGAGCGACATCCCCGAGCGCCTGCTCCGACCGGTGCTCGCCGCCCTGGACAAGTCACCGCACGACCGCCCCGACGCCCACGACCTCCTCACAATGCTGACCGGAGACGGCCTGCGCGCGGAGCTGGCCGGCGAACGTCGGACAGCCAGCGAACGTCGGATGGCCGGCGCCGGCCCCGAGGCGGACGCCGACGCGACCCGGGCGACGGCCTCGATCGGGGCGGGCACGAATCCGCCCCCTGTCATCGCGCACGTTCCCGACCCCCGCGGTCGCCCCGGCCCGCCCGCCGCTCCCACCTCATCCGGTTCCGCGGCGCCAGCCGGCTCCCCCAGCCAGCCAGGCTCCCCCAGCCAGCCAGGTTCGGACCGGCGGCGGGATCCCGCCGAACGACCGGGCTCCGCGACGCTGCCGGCGTGGTTCCTCCTGGTGTCGCTGGCCGCGGTGGGCCTGGCGGGTGCCGCCCTGCTCGGGGCCGCCGCGGCCGGTGTGGCGGTCGGCGTCACCGGGCCGGTCGGCGCGGGCGCAGTCGCCGCGGCCTGCGCCCACGCGCTCGCCCCGGCCCGCGGGCGGCGCGCCCTCACCACGGTTCTCGCGGCCGCCGTCGGCGCGGCGGGCGGTCTCGTGCTCGCCCGGCTCGCGGGCTTCGGCGCGCCGATCCCCGTCCTGACCGAGATCGCGACAGCCTGCCTGCTCGCGAGCGTCGTCGCGATCGTGATGGCCGGTGACTCGCCCGCCTGGGACGGATCGAATCCGCGTCAGCGCGGAAGCGGCTTGTAGAAGACCAAGCCGTTGCCCTTGTTGTCGTACACCACGGCACGGCGCTCGTGAGCGTCGTCGTAGGGGCCTTTCACGATGCCGCCGCCGTTCTCCTCGATCGCCTTGGCCGCGCCGTCGACGTCGTCGGTCTTGACGCCCACGACGACCTGGCCGGGTATGGGATGGTCGATCGCTGTGGCCAGGGCGAGGGTCACCGAGCCGCCGTCGAGAGCCGCGAAGTGGGCGCCGTCGCGGAACTTCAGCGGGAAGCCGAGGGTCTCGGTGTAGAACTTGATCGACTCCTCGAGATCGTCCGTCGACAGGACGATCATCCGCACCTGCTGGTCGCTCATGGGTGCCTCCTAGGACTGACCTGGATCGGTTCCAGCCTCGCACCGGGACAACGCCGAATCAGCTGGATTCGCGGGTTCCGCGATTGTCGGCGCGTCGTCGGTCAGCCGTGATCCTCGACCCGCATCAGATCGTCACCCGACAGTGGCGACGCACACCAGCACGTCCACGCCCGGTCGCCGGTCCTGAGGCGGACCCGAACAATCATACGTAGCACCGAGTCTGCGATCTATAACCCTGAGCCGTCAGTTGCGTGCAAATATTGCAACGCTTCGTTCACGTGCCCCTGACGGATAGGTGTCGATCATGTCGCAACGAACCGGTACCAAGCTGCTGACGGCGGACGAGACAGCGACCGTCCGGGCACTGCTGGGACTCCCGCTTCCCCGGGAGGTCGCCGTTCCCGAGGCCGACGTGGCCGAACCCGCCGCTCCCGCGCAGGCCACGAAAGACAATCGGCACGCCTGGAAGCAGGCCCATCCGACACAGGGGGAGCGGGATGCGTTCGCCGCCGAGCTCCGGGCCGCGCTCACAGCAGCCATCGCCGCCAAGGAGGACAGTATCCACAGGAAGGAGAACGCCCGGGTCATCGACCTCGGTAGCCTTCTCCCGGCCGCCGCGGCAGCAAAGGAGGTTGTCGACGAATACTTCGCCGAATGGATCGGGAATGCCCTTCTCCCCGCAGACCTCGCTGCCATAAGAAGGAACTTCACCTTCACGGTCGACGGCGATTCACCGACCATCGTCTCCATGGTCGACGCGGTCACCCGGCGACGACTCGGCCGTATGGCGGAGCCGGCCAACATGGTCGACTACCTGATGAGCACCGAAGTGGTACGGGCCCTGGCCGCGAAACATTCCTTCCACTATCAGAACGGGACCCTCGACGAGAAGGCCTTTTATCAGAAGTCGGTGGTCGAACCGTTCGTCGCGGAGCACGGCGAGGCGCTCATCCGCTACGAGGCGCACGAGATGTCGATGTCCGATCCGAACACCGCCCGCATCTTCATCACGCCCTGGGTCCTCGACTGGGCCGCGGATGAGTCAGAGGTGAAGTCGGCGGCGGTGGCGGCGAAGAAGTGGGACACATTCGTGCTCCTGATCCATGAGTACATCCACGTCCTGCAGCACCCGCTGCTGCCGACGGCAACCAAACGCAGCGTCGTCGTCCGCGAGGGATTCTGTGAGTACCTCGCGGTTAAGGTGACCCGTCACGTCGGCGCCTTCTCGGCCGGGAAGATCCAGGATCTGAACCTCCGGATCACCGGTCAGGACCACCACTGGCCCTCCCACACCTGGCTGCCCAACTACAGCCCGACCGCCGACTACGCGCCGTTCGTGGAACGCGTCACCGAGACGATAAGGACTGTCGGCGAGAACGCGATCTACGCGGCCTTCTTCCAAGGCCACACCGAACTGCTCGGCACCGCGGTCAACCACGCCGGGAAGCGGTACCCGATGCCGCCCGTCACCGCGCTCCCCGGCGGGACGCGACGGCTGCCCTTCCCCGTGACCAGCGGACGCCGTGGCTACGACTGGATCAGCCGGGGAACCGGGATCCCGGCGGCGAAGTTCGCGGCGCTCAACATCGACGCCGACCTCGACCAGGCCGACGACTTCGTCCCCGACGGCATGGATCTGCAGATCACCGTGCCGGGATTCCGGGCGCACCGGATTCTCCGCGTCGCCGACGACGTCGGCGAGACCTGGGAACAGATCGCCCGCCAGAACGGCACCACCGTGGACGAGCTCATGCGCATCAACAACCCGGACGACAACATCCCGTCAGTCAACGACCTTCAGCTGGAGTGGGTACTGGTCCGGGACATCTGACCGGTTTCGCTCAGTCCGGCCGGATCGGCTGGCGTGCCACCGACGGCGGGAACGCCAGCCGATCGCATCAGTTCGTTTCGTTCGACGGCGCCGTGGGCGGCCGTCAGCCGTTGTTGGTGAGGGTGAAGCTCGTGGCCGCGAAGACCTGTTCAGGGACGTAGTTGGCGGTGGCGCCATCGGGAACGAACAGCGCGGTGATGGTGATGGTGTCGACGCTGGAGAACTGGCCGCGGTCGAACGTCAGTACCCGGATGTCGCTTCCCGGGAAGAGCGCCGGGACGGCCGGGCACGGATTGCCGCTCGCCGACTCGCAGATCCAGGAGATCGTCCCGGGCGGAGTGGCTGCGGCGGGGCTGTCCGCGTTGACGGGGGTGGCCGTCCAGCTCACCGTGCCGGGAACACCAATGTCGACGTTGTTCGGCGGGGGGTTTCCGGGGTCGGCGGTGATGACGACCTGGGTCGCTGCCGGCCGAGGCGTTTCGCTGGCCGAGGCGGTGTTGTTCGCGGAGTTCGCGTCGGGGGTGGCCGCCGTGACGCTGGTGGTCACCGTCTGAGTACCAAGGGACACATCACCGGCGAGGCCGCTCAGCGCCAGCGTCGCGCTGGCTCCGGGAGCCAGGGAACCGACCGTCCACGTACCGGTCGACGGGTTGTAGGACGTGGAACCCGACGGGTCCGGGGCGGGCGACGCCAGCCCGGCGGGTACCGGGACGGTGGCGGTGACGCCCGTCGAGGTGACTGTGGCGCTGGTGTTCGTCACCGTGGTCGTGAAGGTCACCGCGCTGCCGTAGGCCGGCGTGGCGGTGCTGACCGTCTGGGCGATGGACAGGTCCGCGTCCGACGAACCGACGACAGTGAGCGCCGACGTGGCGGTGAGCCCCTTGGCCTTGGCCGTGACGGTGTGCGCGCCGGGCACTGCCGCGGTACAGGTCGACAGGGCGCAGCTGCCGTCGGGGGCGATCGTGAAATACGCACCCGGGTTCGACAGCGGATTGCCGACCGCGTCGAAGCCCTGCACCACGTAGTTCTGCGTTGCCCCGGGGGGGATCGTCGCGGTGGGCGGGCTGATCGTCAACGTGGCCAGCACGCCGGCCTTCACCGTGATCGTGTCTGTCGTCGGGAACGGGATCGGCACGGAGCCGACCGGCGTGAACGTGCCCGGGAACGCGTAGCTTCCCGGCGCGGTCGGCACCGTGACGTCGGCGTAGGAGATTGTTCCGATCTGCCCGGCAGCACAGTTCGTCGCCACCGTGACGACGGTCGATCCGTCAGGCTGCGCGGCGGTCCCGGAAATCTGGAACTGCGCGCACGACGAACTCGTGCTCAGAAAGCCC
Source organism: Frankia sp. Mgl5 (assembly GCF_023242985.1). Lineage (NCBI taxonomy): Bacteria > Bacillati > Actinomycetota > Actinomycetes > Frankiales > Frankiaceae > Frankia > Frankia sp. Mgl5. Next base: position 61,805 of record NZ_JALKFY010000806.1, read on the forward strand.
TCGGCCGACGCCGAACCCGTTTGCGGCGTCGAGAAACCCGCCGGCACCCTGACACTCACCGCGCCAGGCACCGCCCCGCTGGGAGCGGTGTAGACCAGGCTCAGTCCGATGCCCTGCGCCCCACTCACCACCGAACTGGTCGGGAGCCGCAACTGCCCTGGACGGACCGTCGCCGCCAGAGCGCTACTCACCGTAGCGGAAACTGCCACCGCCGCGACGGCACCGATCACCGCCACGCGTCTGCCCCGGCCGGGTCCCCGCAGCCGCCGCCCCACGTTACAAACTCTCATGCCCCGTTCCCCCCAGAGAACCTGCTAACCGATGCGGATACGGAACGTATCCGAAACCCGATCAATGGGGGGATGAAGGCGAACAGTCGAAACGCAGTGCCCGACCAGAGTTCTCTCGCGCATCAGGCCGCCGGTAGCGGCAGCCCGCCGCTTGACGTGATGACTATGTCAATCTATCGTCGATGCATGCTCCATCCCACTCCAGCCCTCGGGCCTGCCGACGATCAGGTGCTCAGCGAGGTCGACGGCCTGCGGGATGCGCTGCGCCACCAGCTCCAGAGCACGCCGTCGAAATGGACGCAGGGGCTCCGGAAGTTCCTGACCGCCGACGCCGTCGCGGCCTCGAACTCCATCGAGGGCTTCAAGGTGTCCACGATCGACGTCCAGGATCTGATGGCTGGCGAGCGGGATGTCGAGGTCTCGGACGAGAACCGCGAGGAGACCCTCGCCTATCAGCGGATGATGACGTACATCCAGACCCTCCACGACGCCGAGGACTTCAACTACAGCAAAGGGCTACTCAACGCGCTGCACTGGATGCTGCAGGGCCACCGTCACACCGTGCGCAAGCCGGCCGGGCAGTGGCGCCGAGGCCCGGTCTACGTCACCGACGCCCGCGATCCCAGCATCGCGGCCTATACAGCCCCGGGCGCCGAGGGCGTCCCCGCCCTGATGAACGAACTCGTCGGCTGGCTCAACGCCGCCGACGGCGCCCATCCGCTGATACGGGCAGCAATGGCTCACCTGCACCTGGTGTCCATCCACCCCTGGGCTGACGGGAACGGCCGGATGTCCCGTTCGCTGCAGACGCTCATGATCGCCCGCGAAGGTGTCCTGGCCCCGGAGTTCTCGTCCGTCGAGGCGTGGCTCGGCCGGCCCGGTAACACCTGGGAGTACTACCGCGAACTCAGCGACCGGGGCGCGACGTACCTTCCCGACCAGGACGTCTCCAGCTGGATCCGGTTCAATCTGACCGCCTACCACCAGCAGGCCCAGACCGTTCAGGGCCGACTCGACCGCTCCGGGCGGGTATGGGGGGCGCTCGCGGGATTCACCGAGAGCACCGGTCTGGACGAGCGTGTGGTGAGCGCCCTGCACGATGTGGCCATGGCCGGGCGGGTCCGCCGCTCACGCTACGAGCAGGCCGAGGGCCTGAGCCTGCAGCAGGCGCAACGCGACCTGCGCGACCTCACTACCGCCCAGGTCCTGGAACCGGTCGGCCGAACCCGGGCCCGCTATTACCGGGCGGGCTCCCGCTTCCCTCAGTCGGCGCTTGACATCGCGGGCACGCCCATGACGTTGCGGAATCCGTACACCAGCTGACGAGCGACCCGCGGGCCGGCCGTGGCCACCCGCCGGCCGTGGCGACCGGCCGCTGTGGTCCGCCGGGCGATGTCAAGGCCGCGAGATGTCTACGATGTGTCCTCGCGTCCCGGTCCGGGCGCCGGCCTGAGATGCTGGCCCCGGGCGATGGGTGCGGCCGAGGGGGTCAGGTGGCGGTCGGTCCGGATGGCGCACGGGTCGTAGCCGGTCGTTACCGGCTGGTGGCACGGCTCGGAGCCGGTGCGATGGGAACCGTCTGGCGCGCCTTCGACCAGGTCCTGGAGACCGAGGCGGCACTCAAGGAGATCGAGTTCGCCGGTGGCGTGCCCGACTACGAGCGCGCCGAACGGGTCGAGCGGGCGCTGCGCGAGGCGCGGCACGCGGCCAAGCTGCGCGGCCACCCGCATGTGGTGACCATCCTGGACGTCGTCCTCGAGGACGGCCTGCCGTGGATCGTGATGGAACTCGTCCCGTCCAGGTCGCTGTTCGAGGTGGTGCGGGACGACGGGCCGATGCCGGTGCCGGAGGTCGCCCGGATCGGCATCGCGATGATCGACGCGCTGCTCGCCGCCCGCGCCCAGGGAATCGTGCACCGGGACGTGAAACCGTCCAACGTTCTGATCGGCACGGACGGACGCGTGGTGCTCACCGACTTCGGAATCGCCACCGGCGACGGCGATCCGACTCTCACCGTGACCGGAGTACTCGGCACCCCGCTGTACATGGCGCCCGAGCGGCTGAACAACGCTCCGGCCACCTTCGAGGCCGACATGTTCAGTCTCGGGGGGACGCTGTACTTCGCCGTCGAGGGCCGCCCGCCGTTCGAGCGGGAGAGCTTCGGCGCGATGCTCGCCTCGGTGCTGCTGCACCCGCCGACGCCGATGCGGCTCGCCGGTCCGCTGGCGGACGTCCTGACCGGCCTGCTGGAGAAGGAGCCGGAGCGGCGGCTGCCGGCCGGGGCCGCCCGGTCGATGCTCGACACACTGATCAGGAGCGGGCTGGCCGCGGGCGGCGGTAGTGGTGGTGGTGGTGGCCCGTCCATTGGCAGTGTGGCCGCGACCGGTACCGCCGTGCTCGGGAACCGGGGCGGCCGTCCGGTGGTGCGGGCGGACGGGCTGGGCTGGCAGGCCCGCGCGGGCGATGCGGGCGGCCAGGGCGGCGGCGGATCCTGGCGGGTGCCGGGCACGCTGGAGGGCGAGCCGGAGTTCGGCAGCGGTCAGTTCCGACCGACCGGCCCGGCCGGGGAAGTGCCCCGCGTCGATCCCGAGGCCCCGACGACCCTCGCCAGCGTTCGGCCCGTCCATCCCGGCGGACCCGCCGCCCCCGAGACCGACGGGCACGACGAGGCGGCGGGCCATGGCGACGCGGGCGGGGCTGTCGACGCGGGCGGGCCGGTCGGCGCGCCGCCGCCGCCCGCCGGGGTCTCCGTCGTCGAGCAGGACGGCGCGCTGCTGATCACCTGGGAGCCCTCGCCGGGCGCCGAGACCTACCGGGTGATCCGGGTGGTCCCGGATCACTCCTCCGACGGCGGGCGGCGGGAGCGCAGTCTCGGCAACACCACCGCGACCGAGCTGTTCGACGCCGGGGTACCCAAGGGTGTCCAGGTGTGGCACGAGGTCGTCGCGATCGGGCCGAGCGCAGGCGGCGGTGCCCGGTCGGCGCCGGCCCGAAGCGCCACCCGGGTGGTGCTGCCGCCGGTGACCGCGCTGCGCGCCGACATGACGGACGACGCCGTCGCGCTGTCCTGGCGTCCCGTGCCCGGCCGCGACGAGGTGATCATCGAGCGGACGCACGACGAGACGTCCTCGATGCGCGGGGCGATGCGCCGGTACCGCGGCTTCGGCGGGGCCTTCGTCGACAGCGACGTGCAGGCGGGCGCGGTCTACCGCTACCGCGTGTGGGTGGCGGCCGGCGAGGAGTCGGACGGGCTGCGCCCGGCGGCCTGCGCCGAGGTCACCGCCCGCGTGATCGCCAGGCCGCGCGCCGTCGTCGACCTGGAGGCGCGGGAGACGCTCGGTGGCACCGTGCTGCGCTGGACGACCGTGCCCGGATCGGTGGTCCGCGTGTACGCCACCCAGGCTCCGGAGCAGGCGGGCCTGGCCGGGACCGGCCCGTTCGGGCCGGTGGACCGCGAGGTCGGCCTCGGTTCCCTGGAGGGCCGGGCCCGCCTCGTCGGCGAGAGCCGGCGGGGCCGGCTGGTCGACCGCACAGGCACAGGCACAGTGGTCTACACCCCGGTGAGCATCGCGGAGGACCGGGCGGTGATCGGCGCCGCCGTCACCCACACCGCCCCGTGAGCTGTCGGGGCGCGATGCGAGCATGGCCGCTGTGAACATCTCCACCTCCGAGATCGACGCCCGCGAGAACGACAGCGCCGAGCACGGCACCCATGCTGGGCACCACGAGCACGGTGAGCACCACGAGCACGGTGAGCACCACGAGCACAGTGAGCACTGCGAGCACGACGGGGACGGGCACGACGAGCAGGGCGCCCGGCCCGCGTACGGGTACACCGAGATCGACTCCGCCGGCGCCCGCGCCGCGAACCGGCACTACTGGGATTCCGAAGCCCCCTCGTACTACGCCGAGCACGGCGACTTCCTGGGCGACGTCGACTTCTGCTGGAGCCCGGAGGGGCTGCGCGAGTCCGAGGCGCGGCTGCTCGGGGACGTGGCCGGCCGGGTGGTCCTGGAGGTCGGCTGCGGCGGGGCGCAGTGCTCGCGGTGGCTGGCCGGGCAGGGCGCGACCGTCGTCGCCACCGACCTGTCGGCGGGCCAGCTCGCGCAGGCGCGCGCGCTGAACGACCGCACCGGAGTGTCGGTTCCGCTGTTCCAGGCCGACGCGATCACGCTGCCGGTGCGCTCGGAGAGCGTCGACATCGCCTGTTCGGCGTTCGGCGCCGTCCCGTTCGTCGCCGACAGCGCGGCGCTGATGCGGGAGGTCGCCCGGGCCCTGCGGCCCGGTGGCCGCTGGGTCTTCTCGACCACCCACCCCTTCGTGTGGTGCCTGCCGGACGCCCCCGACGCCAATGGGCTAGTCGTCTTCCACAGTTACTTCGACCGCCGGGCGTACACGGAGCACTCCGAGACCGGCGAGCCGACCTACATAGAGGCACACCGGACGATGGGCGACCGCGTACGCGAGATCATCGCCGCCGGCCTGGTCCTACTCGACGTCATCGAGCCGGAATGGCCTGAGGGTCACAACCGGGTGTGGGGCCAGTGGGGACCCCTTCGGGGGCAGTTCGTTCCGTCGACGTCGATCTTCGTCACGGCCAAGCCGGGCTGACGGCGACCGACCTTCGGGCCATCCGTGGTCTCGCTCACCGCGACCGCCGGCGGTCGACCCGCGAGATCCCGCCTACGGTGGGAACAGGTCGACGCGACGCCCCACTGCACGGGCGCCGGGAGGTGATCGCCATGCGTGATACGCCAAAAAGCCAGTCGGCCCAGTACTTGCGGGCCTCGATGTACGAGGTGCTCGGGATCGCACCCACGGCTTCGGACGAGGAGGTCCATGCCGCCTATCGGCGCGTGGTGAAGCGCGCCCATCCGGACGCCGGCGGATCCCAACGCGCGTTCCTCCGGGTGAACGCGGCGTACCGGGTGTTGAGCGACCCCGGTATGCGGCGAGCCCACGATCTGTGGCTCGCCCATCTGCTCGACGCATATGACCAGCCGGGACGCTCCGGCGGCGCGCGCCCGCCCGGCGGGCGGGCCGCGCCCGGCGGGCGCCACCCCGCCGACGGGCGTCCCGGATCCGACGGACGAACGAACCCGGGCGGGCGCACGTCGCCCGGCGGGCAGGCGGACAACCCCGGACGGGGGGCCTCCGGCAATCGGGGCACCTCGGATGACCCGGCACCCCCCTCGGGGGGTGCCGCCCCGGGCCGGCGGGGAGCGTCCGGCCGGGCCTCCGATCAGAGGGGGCCAGGCAAGGGCACGGACTCCGCCAGCGGATGGGGCGAGGCCGGTGGCTGGGCCGCCACCGGTGGCTGGGGCGATGCCACTGCCGCTCCCCTACCCGAGGATGGCCGGGCGTCCGGCGGGCGGGGCAACCCGGACCGGCGGGCGCATCCGGGGCCGCGCGGGGCGTCCGGCGGGCGGCGACGCTCGCGCCGGCGCCCACCAGCCGACGCCGCCGAGTGGGTCGTGGGGCCCGACCAGGCCATGACACCGGACGGCGGCCCAGCCGGGCCGCCCCCGTACGAGGCGCCCGGCGGGGCCGAGACCTGGGCCACCTGGCCGGACGAGGACTACCCCACGCGGGGTCCCGGCCGGCGGGCACGGCGCAGGTACCTGGTCTCGATGGCGCTGTGCCTGGCCCTGTTCGTGCTGGCGGGCGCGGTGGTGCGGCTCTACTCCGTCCCGGTGGCGATGGGCATGATGCTGGCCTCGATGGTGATCCCGCCGGTGGCGGTCCTCGCGGTCAACGCCGCACGCCGCCGCCGCTGACACGATTCCCCGTCAGCGGCGGCTCACCGGCTCGGGAGCCGAGTCCGGCGCGGAGTCGGGCGCCGGGCTCGGCTCCCACCTCCGTGCCGGGCTCGGCTCGACGCTCGTCTCCGGAGCCGGGTGCGGCTCGCCCGCACTCCCGCTCCGGACTCCCGCTCCGGACTCCCGCATCGGCACCCCTCGTCGGACGGTGCCGAAATCGCAGGTGTTATCGGCATGGTTCAGGGAATCCCTGCAACAGGTCGACGAACGGACAATGCGACCCCATGCAGGAGAACACCCGGGAACGAGCCGAAGGAGAAGGCGATGAGGTTGCTGCCCAGGATTCGCCGCGAGGCCCGACGCGACGTCAACAAGGCCGACCGTGCGGGAGCCCGCGGGCTTCGGCGGCTCCGCCGGCGCTCGCGCAGCCACGGGACGACCACCACCAGCTATTGATCGGCCGACCCGGAACAGAAATACGCAATAACAGGGTGGGGGGGGGGGGCGCGGGCGCCGGGGGGGGGGCGCCCCCCCG
>NZ_JALKFY010000806.1:68398-83727 GCF_023242985.1 Frankia sp. Mgl5
CGCCCGCCCCGCGGCCCCCGCGCCCCCCCCCCCCCCCCCCCCCCCCCCCCCCCCCACCCTGTTCGGCCGGTAACGCGCACGGCACCGCAATCATCCGCGACCGGCACCCATCAGACCGATCCGCGACAAACATGATCGATACACGCCATACATCAACGCAACGCGGATTAATCCCACGGTCGACACAACGCCCAAGCCTGGGCGACAGGGTGCTTTTCGGCACGGTTATGGTTGGCCCCGCACTTGCCGTTGGGGGCCGACCGTGTATCACGCGTTTCGCACCGCCGGACGTGCCGCGTCCAGGCGACGTCGGCGGTCCGGGGTTCCGGCGTGCGCGGCACTCGCGCTCACCGCCGTCCTCGGTCTCGCCTCAGCTTGCTCAAGCGACGCGGCCGCGTCCAGTTTCACCCCCGCGCCGCATGCCACGAGAGTGCCACCGTCGGTCGCTCCGGACCCGCTCCCGCCGCTGAGCAGCTTCATCACCCAGGCGGACGGCAGCCGGGTCTCGACCGTCAGCGCGGACTACCTCTTCGACGCCAACAGCGCCGACCTGCGGCCCGAGGCCGCCACCGCGCTCGCCGGGATCGTTCCCCAGATCCGCGAGCACGACGGCCGCGTCGAGGTCGTCGGGTACAGCGACGGTCTCGGGTCCACGGAACACAACCTCGACCTCTCCCGCCGGCGCGCGGTGGCCGTCCAGGCCTACCTGACGAGCCAGGACATCCCGGCCTCGCTGCTCGAGGTCGTGGCCAGGGGCGAACAGGGCGCCACCGACGGGGTCGCGGACGCCAGCCGGCGCCGAGTGGAGATCGTGCTGCGATGACCGTGACGACAGCGACCACGACACCGGCGTCCCCGTCCGGGAACACCGCGTCCGGGAACACCGCGGGGCCGCCGCCGGGGACGTCCCGTCGCCGGAGCCGGGCGGGACGGCCGCGCGCCCGCGGGGCCGGCCTGCTCGCCGCCGCGCTGCTCGCGCTGCCCCTGACCACCTCCTGCAACGCGATGGACACGATGCTCGGGCGGGAGGCCGGCGGCCCGCTCGACTGCACCCGTTACCAGGAGGACGCGCCCAAGGGCGGCGCTCCGCTGCTCATGCTCTACCTGGACGTCTCCGACAACTCACCGGAGAACGCCAGCCGTATCTCCGAGGGCCTGCGCCCCTATTTCGACGCCGCGCTGCGGGAGGGCCAGTACATCCGCCTCGTCGCCAGTGGCGGCGGGGACGCCGGACTGACCTCTTCGGACTGCCTCGACGGCGGAGCCGTCTTCAGGATCGACCGGAACAACGACACCCGGGAGGCGAAGGACCGCACCGCGGCGACCGACGCGCTCACCGAGGAGGTCGACCACATCGTGCAGGGCGAGCAGGTCCGCCCCACCGGCAGCGTCACCGGCCTGCTCTCCGGTGTCAACGACGAGATCGCCACGCTGCGGGCGGCGCCCGGTGTCGAGATCGACGCGGTCACCGTCGTGGTCTGGAGCGACCTGCTCGGTACCGGCCAGGCCTCCGACTGCCTCAACGTGGACGGGAAGAAGGCGTCCGTCCAGATCGCGGAGGCCATGGTGCGCCGCTGCTTCTCCCCGGACACCCAGCAGCTCACCCCGATCGCGAACAGCAAGGTCCGCTTCATCGGCGTGAACGAGGGAGCCGCGACCAGGCCTCAGCAGGACATCGCCCGCTATCTCAAGGGCGAGCTGTGCCGACGGATCAGCAGTGACTGCGGCTGACGCCGCTCCCATCGCCCAACTGGGGGGTGCGCCGAGCCCGGGGATCGTAGCCACGCCCTCCGCCGGGACGCACACCGCCGGACCACATACCGGCGGAACGCACACCGCGGTGCCGCGAGTGCCAGTGGCCGACGCAACCGCGAGGAGACGACCCATGGGCCTGCTGTTCGAGCCTGAGGACCAACATTTCAGCCCGGCCCTGATGCGGTCGACGGTGGTGATCCTGACCTGCCTCGCGTTGCTCGCCGTCCTGGAGACCTGGGTCTGGCTGACCCTGTCGTCGCCGTTCGCCCGGGTGTCCGTCACCGGGTCGATGATCGTGACCGCGGTCAGCTTCTTCATCGCCGGCAACACCTTCCGCCTGCGCGACATCCGCCGCCGGGTCGGCAACCGCGCCCGCGCCGGCCGGATCGCCCCCATCGACGCGCTGTCAAGCCTGCCACCGCGGGAGACCATCGCCCGGCGTTTCATGCTCGGCGCGATCGGCGCCGTCGTCGGTGTCGGCACCCTCGTCCTGACCATGGTCTTCGCCGGTGACGAGACGGAGGGCGCCCGCGAGGCCATGGTCGCCTCGGTGCTCGGGATCGTCTGCGCGATGCTCTGTTTCGTGGGGGGAACCTTTGCCCGCCCGATCGACTGACGTTTTCCCGCCGCCGCCCGCCGCAATCGTCGCCCGCGGAAAGGGCTGTTCTCCGCCCGGCCATCTTCCGCACCTCGGATGTTCGTTTTCGCCGGTCGGCCGCCTGTCCTCACCACCCGCGCTCACGCTTGCTCCTTCGCTGGCGGGTACGCTTGACCGCCCGCCTTCGCGGGTCGCCTTCACGGCCCGCCCTAATCGGCTCACGACATCCCCCGCTACCCGACATCCCCGGATACCCGACCGCCCCCGGCTTCACGTCCGTCCCAGGTTTCAAGGCCGTCCTGTTTTCTGAATTCTGAGGCTGACCGGACTCGACGAGGCCGTCCAGACCATCGAGGCCATCCGAACGAAGAGGCCGCCCGAACGAAGACACGGAAAGAGGGACCCTCAGGTGCTGCGCAGGGGAAATCGGCCGGGCCGTCTAGCCAAGCAGCTCATCCGCCAGGTCGGCGACGCCGACATCGCGCTGGCGGGGGCCGAGACCCGCCCCAAGGTCCTGAAGAGCCTGGAAGAAGCGGAGATCCAGGAGGTCCGCGCCGCGGTCCGAGCGGACGCCCGGACTCTGGAGGAGCTGATCGCCGAGCTCCGCATGGAGATCGACTCCAGGGCCGAGCGACGGGAACGCCGGACCGAGCTGATCAAGAACAAGGTCGAGCAGGGCCGGCTCTGGCGCAGCGTCGGCATCCAGGAACGCATCCCGCAGATGCAGTTCGCGCCGGCGGTCCGCCACCTCATCCTGCTGGTGCTCGCCTCCCTCGACTTCTTCGTCTTCGCCGACGCCTACGGCGTGCTCACCGACGCCGCCGACTACGGCGTCAGCTGGTTCCTGGGCGGCATCCTGGGCGTCGCCGTCTTCATCGCCGGAATGGTGCTCGCCCACGCGATCAAGAGCGCGATCCTGGCCCGGGCCCAGGTCCAGCTCCTCAAGGCCGCGGACGTCGGCGAGGTCAAAATGGACCAGGAGGTCCGCGAACAGCTCGTCACGACCAGGACGTCGGCCCTCGCCCTCACCCTGACCTCGACGATCTTCCTTCTCCTGTCGATCGCGGGTGTGCTGGTGCGGATCCAGGGCGCGTCCGGCGACGGCGGCGACGGCCCGGCGATCCTCTTCACCGCGCTGATCCCGCTGGTGGCGGTGGCCGTGGAGCTCTACCTGCACGACCCGACCGAGCGCGACGAGCCGATGCCCAACGTCGTCGACCGTCGCCTGGAACGACGCCTCGCCAAGGCGGAACGGCGACTGCGGATCGTCGCCGCGCAGGTCGAGGCCAAGGTCGCGAAAATCGAGAAGCTGTACCGGGTGGAGGAGACCATCCTCGACGTCGAGCAACGCGACATGGGCATGCGCCACACCACCGACCTGGTACTCGGCGGCGGCCACCAGATCCCGACCGTCGCGACGAACGGCCGCTCCGCCGAAGTCGACCGGGATCAGCTCGAGAAGACCATCAAGATGGCCCGCCGCTCCTGAATCCATCCTCCTCCGGCGGGCCCACCAGGCCCGGCGACCCCGGTAGATGATCTCGGAGACGGGGGTCGCCCGGGGCCATTTCCCGCGATCCACGAACGCGCGTGCCGGTCGGTGCCACCCGGCTGGGCCCGTTGACGTCCAGGCATGATGGACTGGACTGCGTGGACCAGATGTTCTCCGTGGACGAGGCCCGTGCCCTCATGCCCGAAATCCACGAACGCGCCGCCGAGTTCGTCGCACGGCGGGCGGACCTCACCGAGCTGAGCGCCGCGCTGGCGGATGGCGCGTCGTCCCCCAAAGGGGGACTCGCCGAGATGAAAGCCCTACAGGCCTGGCTGTCCGAAGCGCTGGCCTGGTTCCCCGCCCGCGGCATCCAGGTCAAGGGCGCCGCCCCGCTACTGATCGATTTCCCCGCCATCCTCGATGGCGAGAACGTGCTGCTGTGCTGGATCGAGGGCGAGCCGGATCTCGCCTGGTACCACCGGGCCGACCTTGGCTTCGCCGGCCGCCGCCCCCTTCCCAGCTGACCCAATATCCCCACCGCTCCAGATGTGTGGCGGGTGAGTGAGTCCATACACTCATTCACCCGCCACACTTGCGGTCGATGCCTTGGAATTCCTGCTCGGCTGGGTTTCGGGAACAGTATCGGCCGGAAAGCCAAGAATTGGATCTCGCGGGGGCACCGTGGATAGGTTGGCGGATTCAACCGGTGCTCGCGTCGCCGACCTCGGTGATTCCGGAAATGACGTCCACAAGTTCCCACTCTGGCACCCATCTGTCGGTTCCGACAGCTATTTTCCAGACCTCGTCCTTCCTGGCCCGGGAACTCGGGTCCATGCCACCAGCCGCCAAGTATCTCTCAGTAGTCAACGATGATGAGACCCGCCCGAATGCCTGTTCTTCCTGCCTCCGCGGCGACGCACCTCGCTGATCAGCGGCGAAGGGCTGCGTCGAGCTGATAGCGGAGCACGTCCAGACGACCGCGACCAGGGCCACAAACCGGCATCTGCCGCACGATTCCGCGAACTGCCGGCGAGGCGTGCTCGATCGCCCATCGGATCTCGGCGTCACCGATGCTGGCGTCGTCGCCCGCCGCGAGTTCACCCGCGCGCGCCGCTTGCATCGCTGGCCCAAGGGCATGTTTCGCCTGGTGAGGGGTGGCCAACGGATGGATGTAAGGGGCTGCTGCCGCGTAGCCCGCGGCGCGGGCAGCGGCTGTGGCGGCCGGATCGTCGACTTCCCTTGCGGCTGCGAGGGCCGCGAAGGCAAGGGAGCGCAGCGGCCCCATCCGCGTCTCTCCGCGCGCGTAGGAGTGGATGCCTTCGATGGCCTCACGAGGGCGGGTGTCGCAGGGAGCCTTCTCCTCGAAGAGTGGCAGCACCCGCTCGGCGCAGTCGGCAGCCCAGATTCCGAGAAGCCGACGGTCTTCTTCGCTTATGGTCACCTTGTTCACCGCACATCCTGCCGGTTCTGGTGCTCCCTGTTGCTGCCAGCCGCATCTCCGACTACGCCGGTTTCACTCCGGTGCGGCCACCACGTCCAACGTACGTGGTGACCCACCCAGTCAGGGCCGTGGGGACACCCGCCGCTCTGACAGAGTGGGCGCCATGGTCACCGAGCTCGCCGTCGACGCGTCGAACGCCACCCAGCTCGCCAGCTGGGACGGAAATGGAGGCGCTTTCTGGGTCGCCAACGCCGATCGTTTCGATGAGGGGGTTGCCGCGTACCGCGATCGGTTTCTGGCCGCGGCCGCGATCGACGAGACAGCAGCCGTGCTCGATGTCGGTTGCGGCGGCGGGCGGACGACCCTGGACGCCGCCCGCCGCGCCGCCGCTGGATCTGTCCTGGGTGTGGACCTGTCCTCGGAGATGCTCGAGCTGGCCCGCCGGCGCGCCGAACGCGAGCACGTCACGAACGCGACCTTCGAGCAGGCCGACGCGCAGATCCACCCCTTTCCCACCGGAGCCTTCGACGTCGCCGTCAGCCGACACGGAGTGATGTTCTTCGGCGATCCCGTCGCCGCCTTCACCAACCTCGCGCGCGCCCTGCGCCCCGGCGGGCGCATCGTCCTACTGACCTGGCAGCCGTTCGAGCGCAACGAGTGGCTCAAGGCCTTCTTCACCTCACTGGCCGCCGGCCGTGAGATACCTGTCCCACCATCGGACGCGCCGAGTCCGTTCGCCCTCAGCGACCCCAACCGGATCCGGTCGCTCCTGAACGCGGCCGGGTTCTCCGACGTCCACCTGGAGGGCCTCGTCGAGCCCATGTATTTCGGCACCGACCCCGACGACGCCTTCCGGTTCGTCTCCGCCCAGCATGCCGGACTGGTGCGCGACCTCGACGCCAGCATCAAAGGCCGCGCACTCGACGATCTACGAGCCAACCTGGCCGAGCACCACACCGAACGAGGCGTCCTGTACGACTCGGCAGCCTGGCTCATCCAGGCCCGCCGGGGCTGAGGTTGCGAGTGCCTGTCAGGGGCCGGGCGGGCGGTGGGACGGTCAGGGTTCTGGGGAGGTTGGGAGGGGGTTCGGGGAGCGGCGGGAGTCGATCCAGGCGTCCACCACTGCCCAGTTCATGGTCAACCAGTCCGCGCGCTCCGTTCCGGTGGGCGGCAGCTCGTCCGCGGGGAACCACCACCAGCGCAGCTCCATCGGGGCCGTCAACGGCAGGGCCTGCCAGACGAGGCCCGGCGTGACCAGGAGGTCCAGCCCCGTGTGGGCGACCACGGCCGTTCCCCCCACGGTTCGCGCGTCCAGCGCGGCGAGCACGCCGGCGGGGCGGGGCGGCAGCACGTGGGTGAGGTTCTCGGCCACCGCGGCCCGGCTCGACTGGCCGCGCAGCCGCAGCCCGCGGATCACCCGCCGGCGGCGCCGCGCGGTGAAGTTCGCCCCCTCGGGAAAGATGACGAGGGCATCGCGGGACGTCAGCCTGGTGGCCAGGTCGTGAACCCGAGCGGGTGCCGTCGGGTCGGCGCCCTCCGTGCGCAGGAAGCAGGCGTCCAGCCGGCCGAGCAGGATGTCGATCGCCGGGTCGAGCTGAAGGCTCGCCAGGAGCACGACCCGCGGCGTGCGCCGGTAGCGGTCGAGCAGCAGGTGGACCAGCGCGAAGGAGTCACCGACCCCGGCGTGCCTGCTGGCGACCAGGACGGGGCGGCCGGCGCAGTCCACAGTGCCCGCCGGCGGTTCGCGGACGGTCAGGCGAAACGCGACCAGCCGCCCGGCGGCAGTGACGACGAACCGCAGGACGCCGCGCAGCAGACGCAGGTGGACCTCCTCCCACCTGGCGCGGAGCAGTGGCCGGGCCAGCCACAGCCCGAAGCCGCTCACGATCACCACGGCCTCGACGGCGAGGTAGACCCCGGCCAGGGCCGTCACCCGGGACAGCCGTAGCCGGCGGTCGACGGGCGCGCTGAGCAGGCCGAGCAGAGTCACCAGGACACCGAGCACCGCGCCGCCCACCGCGACCGGGATGAACAGGGGATCGATCACGAGGCGGCGGATCGCCCTTGGTGGCACTCTCACGCCTCACGCCCCGGAGCGGCCAGGAGGTCGAGGTAGTCGGCTGTGGCCTGGCGGGCGCGTTCGATCCGGCGGCGGACCCCGGAGGCGGACCGGTATCGCAGCCCGACCAGTGGTGCTCCGGTGGCGTCACCGATCGGCAGCAGGTGGACGGCGACATCCGCCGGCAGGGCGGCCATCGCGTCGGCGAAGCCGCGGCGGCGGGCGATCTCGAAGGCCACGAGGCCGGCCTCCCACGGCCAGCGGCCGGGGCGCAACGGTCGCTCGATCCGCCCGACGTGCAGGACGTAGACCGTTCGCGCGCCCAGCGTCACCGCCCGGCCCACGGGAGTGCTGTCGATGAGGCCGCCGTCGACGAAGTGCTCGTCCCCGATCTTGACCGGGGGTAGCAGCGCGGGCACCGCGCACGACGCCAGGACGGCGTCGACGAGCGGGCCGCGGTCGAACCAGTGCGCGGCCGCACGTTCGACGCTGGCCGCCACGCACTGGAAGGGCACCTCCAGCCACTCGAAGGAGGACGGCAGGTTCGCCTTCAGTATCCGGCGCAGCGGCGCGTTCGAGTGCAGGTAGCCGTGCTGGACGACGGTGGCCAGCCGTTTGGCCGGCCCGCCGGCGAAGACGTCCGAGCTGCCCAGGTCGGCCCACAGCTCGGTCAGCCGCCCGATCGCGGCTCTGGACGGGTCGGCGGCGACCGCGGCACCGTTGATGGCGCCCACGGAGGTCCCGACGACCAGGTCGGGGCGGACGCCCGCGGCCAGGAGCGCGTCGAGCATTCCCACCTCGGCGGCGCCCAGAACGCCGCCGCCGCCGAGCACGAACGCGACCGGCCCCGGCTGTTTCTCGGGCGGGATACTGGTCACCGCAGCCTGCTACCCCACCGAACCAGCCCGGAACCCGATGGTCCGGCGGCGTCTGCGCCCCCCTGTGGCCTCCTCATCCCCGGTCGTCCGGGACGGGCGGCGGGCGGAGAACAATGGTCGTCATGCGCACGCTCACCGAGGACGACATCCTCACCGAGGATGACCTGGACGAGATCGTCATCGAGGCCGCGGGCGACGGCCGCCACCAGCAGGCCGCGGCACAGTTCGAGGATCTCGCCGCGCGGCCTGAGCTCCACGGCCAGGTCAGCGCGTCGATGCTGCTGGTCCACGCCGGCGGCCAGTACGGCCTCGCCGACGACTGGGACGAGGCGGTGCGCTGCTACCGCGCGGCGGTGGTCGCCAACGACGCGGCGGCCGCCGGTTCGGTAGCCGCCGCGGCAGCCGGCGCCGAAGCAGCGGACGACGTGGCAGCCGATGAGGCTGCGGCAGCCGGTGCGGCGGACATCGACCCGCGGGTCTGGCTGCATGACGCGCTCGTGCGCAAGGGCGACGAGGCCGAGGCCACGACGCTGCGCGCCGAGATCAAGTCGAGCCGCTCCACGAATCCGGATGTGTACGCGGCGGTGGCGGAGACGCTCGCGGAGCACGGCCGGCAGCAGGAGGCGCTCACCTGGTTCACGATGGGCTTCCACCGCTGCCAGGACGCGGACATCCCGGTCTACATGCTCCACCTGCTGCTGATCGGGCGCCGCGCGATGCGCAGGAACCTCGGCTTCCCGCCGGACGAGCTGGACGAGATCGCCGACGCCTACGTCGACCACCTGGAGGCCACCGACAACCTCGCTTGACCCGATCAGGCCTCCCACAGCATCGCCCGACCTGGCCAGGTGTCTGGCAGCCTCCCCGGGCTCGATCAGGCGTCCGGGAGGAGGACGGGGCGCAGGGCGTCGAGCACGGTGACGTCCTCGATGGTGGAGGGGATCGCCGGTGAGCGGCCGTCGGCCAGGTCGCGCATGGTGCGGCGCAGGATCTTGCCGGAGCGGGTCTTCGGGAGGGCGGCGACGACGTCCACCCGTCGCATCGAGGCGACCGGCCCGATCTCGGCGCGGACCCGCGCGACGAGCTCGGCGGCCAGTACGTCCGGCGTGATCTCCGCTCCGCTCTTCATCACCACGAGCCCGCGGGGCACCTGGCCCTTGAACTCGTCGGTGACGCCGACGACGGCGCACTCCGCCACCGCCGGGTGGGCCGCCAGCACCGCCTCCATCGATCCGGCGGAGAGCCGGTGCCCGGCCACGTTGATGACGTCGTCGGTGCGGCCCAGGACGAACAGGTAGCCGTCGTCGTCCACGTAGCCGCCGTCGCCGGTCAGGTAGTAGCCGTCGAAGGCCGAGAGGTAGGAAGCGATGTAACGCTCGTCGTCCTCCCACAGCGTCGGCAGCGTGCCCGGTGGCAGCGGCAGGCGGATGCAGATGGCCCCCTCGGTTCCGGGCGGGACCTCGACTCCGGCCGCGTCCAGGACCCGCACGTCGTATCCCGGCATCGGCACCGACGGGCTCCCCGCCTTGAGCGGCAGCGGCTCCAGCCCGAGCGGCGCCGCGCAGATCGGCCATCCCGTCTCGGTCTGCCACCAGTTGTCGACGACGGGCAGGCCGAGCGCGCCCGAGGCCCATTCGTAGGTGGCCGGGTCCAGCCGCTCGCCGGCCAGGAACAGCGCCCGCAGGGTGGTGCGGTCGTACCGGCCGACGAGCTCGGCCGCCGGGTCCTCCTTCTTGATCGCGCGGATCGCGGTGGGAGCGGTGAACAGCACGTTCACCCCGTGGTCGGCGATCACCCGCCAGAAGGCCCCGGCGTCGGGGGTGCCGACCGGTTTCCCCTCGTAGAGCACCGTCGTGGCACCGACCAGCAGCGGCGCGTAGACCGTGTACGAGTGGCCGACCGCCCAGCCGATGTCGGAGGCCGCCCACATCACGTCCCCCGGCCCGATGCCGTACACGTTGCGCATCGACCAGGACATCGCCACCGCGTGGCCGCCGTTGTCCCGGACGATGCCCTTCGGCCGCCCGGTCGTCCCGGAGGTGTAGAGGATGTACAGCGGGTCGGTGGCCGCGACGGGCACCGGGGCCAGCGGGGGCGCGGAGCCGACGAGGGCGTCCCAGTCGTGGTCGCGACCGGCCACGAGATCACAGCGGTGCTGTTCGCGCTGCACGATCAGGCATCCGGCCGGCTTGTGGACGGCCAGCTCGATCGCCGCGTCCATCATCGGCTTGTAGGGGACGAGCCGCGTCGGCTCGATGCCACAGGACGCGCTGACCACGACCTTCGGGCGGGCGTCGTCCATGCGGGCGGCGAGTTCCGGGGCGGCGAACCCGCCGAAGACCACCGAGTGGACGGCGCCGAGGCGGGCGCATGCCAGCATCGCCACGACCGCCTCGGGGATCATCGGCAGGTAGACGATGACACGGTCGCCGCGGCCGACCCCGAGCGAGGCGAGCGCGCCGGCGGCCCGGGCCACCTCGTCGGTGAGCTGCGCGAACGTGTACCGGCGGGACGTCCCGGTGACCGGTGAGTCGTAGACCAGGGCGAGCGCGTCCCCGCGACCGGCGGCGACGTGCCGGTCCAGGGCGTTGGCGCAGGTGTTCAGCTCGGCGTCGGGGAACCAGCGGTAGAACGGCGGTGCGCTCGCGTCGAGAATCCGCTCCGGGGGACGGGTCCACTCGACCTCCCGCGCGGCCGCGGCCCAGAAGGCCTCGGGGTCGGTCCGCTCGTGCTCGTACGCCCGCCGGTATGCGCCCATGCCTGCCATCCTCCCATTCCACGGCGGGCCGTCCAGGCACTTCGGCACCAACGGCGCCGTCGCCGGCCGCGCCCTGACGGGGAGAGCCGCGCCCCGGCGGAGAAAGCCGAGCCCAACGGGGAAAGTCGAGCCCTGGTGGGAAGACGGGCACCGGTGGGGCGGTTGGCGCAAGGGTGAGCCTGACGAGACCGGTGCCGCTGTCCGTCCTCGACCTGGTGCCGGTGGGCACGGATGTCTCCGCCGGCGAGGCCGTGCGGGGCAGCCTTGAGCTGGCCCGGCGGGCCGAGGATCTCGGCTTCACCCGCTACTGGCTGGCCGAGCACCACGGCATGCCGGGCATCGCCAGTTCCGCGACGACCATCCTGATGGGCCAGGTGGCCGCGGCGACGTCCACCATCAGGGTCGGCTCGGGCGGGGTGATGCTGCCCAACCATGCCCCGCTCACGATCGCCGAGCAGTTCGGGACCCTGGGCGCGTTCTTCCCCGGCCGCATCGACCTCGGCATCGGCCGTGCGCCCGGCACCGATCAGAACACCGCGCGTGCCCTGCGCCGCGGCCCGGGGCCGATGTCCGCGGATGACTTCCCCGACCAGCTCGCCGAGCTGACGACCTTCCTCTCCGGTGGGTCGTTCCCCGCCGGGCACCCGCTGCGCGGGGTCGAGGCGTACCCGCGGGCGGACACGCCGCCGATCTGGCTGCTCGGCTCGAGCGGCTACAGCGCCCAGGTCGCCGGGATCCTCGGCCTGCCGTTCGCGTTCGCGCACCATTTCAGCTCGGCCAGCACGCTGCCCGCGCTGCGGCTGTACCGCGACTCGTTCCGGCCGTCGCCCGGGCGGGAACGGCCGTACGCGATGGTCGCCGCCGGTGTCCTGTGCGCCGAGGATGACGAGCGCGCCCAGTGGCTCGCCGGGCCCACCCGCCTGACGATGCTGCGCCTGCGTCTGGGACGGCCCGGCGCCTTCCCCACGCCCGAGGAGGCCGCGGCCTACCCCTGGACGCCGCAGGAGCGCGATCTGGCGGAGTCGGCGACGTCCTCGCACATCGTGGGCGGACCGGAAACCGTACGGGACGGCCTGAACGCGCTACTCGAGGCGACCGGGGCCGACGAGCTGATGATCGTGACGAACGTGCACTCCAACGCCGACCGGATCCGCTCCTACGAGCTCGTCGCCCGGCTGGCCCTGGACGAACCGGAGGTCGGGCAGGTCAGGGACGCCCACGCGGCCGGAGTGTCCGGGCCGTGATCCCCGCGACGAGCCCGCGGCCCAGCAGGCGGGACGCGTTCGAGGTCAGGTAGTTGAGCCGGCCGTCGATCACGTAGGGCAGGCCGCGGTCGAGGCCGCGGAAGGCGGCCGAGACGACCTCGTCGGTGGTGCGCAGCCGTCCACCGGCGCTCATCCGCCGGCCGAGGACCTCGAAGAAGTTCGTGTCGGTCGGCCCCGGGCACACCGCCAGCACCCGGATTCCGCGCGACCGGTACTCCGCCCACAGCGCGATCGAGAAGGACAACACGAACGCCTTCGAGGCCCCGTACACAGCCATGTACGGGACGGCCTGGAACCCCGACGTCGACGACACGTTGACGACGGTGCCGCGGCCCCGCTCGACCATCGCCGGCAGGAGCAGGTGCGTCACCCGTTCGACCGCGACGACGTCCACCATGACCTCGCGGTGGTCACGGTCGGCGGACAGCTCCTCGTACCGGCCGTAGGTGCCGAACCCGGCGTTGTTCACCAGGACGTCGATCTCGCGCCCGGTCGCCCGGACCTGTTCGACGAGCAGGTCCGGGCCGTCCTCCCGGGCGAGGTCGACCGGGGCCGTCCACACCCGCACCCCGTGCAGCGCGCGCAGTCGCTCGGTCACCGGCCGCAGTTTCTCCTCGGACGGCGCGGCGAGCACGAGATCGGCCCCGCGGGCCGCGAGTGCCTCGGCGAACGCGGCCCCGATACCCGACGAGGCCCCCGTGACCAGCGCGGTCCGGTTCCGGAAGTCGGTCACGAAAGCGGTGCTCCTCAGGTCGGCGACAATCGGCGACGTGCGGGGACGTGCGGGGACGTGCGGGGACGGACTGGCCGCGCCCGACCTCGACGGTGCGGGGCACCGCGGTGGCTGACGAAACGACCGGCCAGCGCGGGCCGGCGGTGACGTTACAGCGGGGCTAGTCGGCGACCGCCAGCAGGCCCCGCTCGGTCACCGCCGCCACCGACAGCGTGCGGTATCCGACCTCGTCGAACAGGACGGTGATGCGGTCGCCGTCCTCCTTCATCACCTGGCCGGGCCCCCACCGCACATGGCGGACGGCCAGCCCGGCCGGGAACGGCGAGACCTCCGCCGTGGCCTCGCTGTCGCCCACCGGCGCCGGGAAACCGGCGGCGGCCGCGGCCCCGCCCTCGCCGCCCGGCACCCGCTGCCCGGGCAGACGGGACCGGCACACGTCACAGTTCCCGCAGGCGGCGGGGGACGTGTCGCCGAAGTAGGCGAGCAGGTAACGCCGCCGGCAGTCGCGGGTCTCCGCGTACCCGCGCATCATGTCGACCCGCGACCGCTCGAACTCGACCCGCGCCGCGGCCAGTTCGACGGCGCGGCGCGCGGCCTGCTCGGGCTCCGGCGCACCGGCACTGCGCTCGATGCGGCCGTCGTCGTGGACGATGACCGCGTCGGCCCGTTCGAGCAGATCCACCATGCGGGTCAGCGCGGTGTCGCCGACCCCGGCGGCGTCGGCCAGGGCGCGCGCGCTCACCGGTTCCTCGGCGTGGCCGAGCAGCACGGCGACGCGGCGCAGGGCGGTCTCGTCCGGGCGTGACGAGGCGAAGAAGCGACGCAGGCCCAGGTCCTCGGGCCGGTAGAACAGGACCGCGACCGCCGGCTGGCCGTCGCGGCCGGCACGCCCGATCTCCTGGTAGTAGGAGTCGATCGAGTCGGCCACCTCGGCGTGGATCACGAACCTGACGTTGGGCTTGTCGATACCCATGCCGAACGCGGTCGTCGCCACGACGACGTCGCACCGGTCGGCCATGAAGTCCTCCTCGACCTCACGGCGGCGCGCCGCGCGTAGCCCGGCGTGGTACGCGCTCGCGGTGAGCCCGAGGTCCGCGAGCTCGGCGGCGAGATCCTCGGCGCCACGCCGGGTCGCCGTGTAGACTAGGCCGGGCTTGGTCTCGGCGGCGATCCGCTCGACCAGCCGGGCCTTCTTCTCGTCGTCGTCGACGAACGACTCGACACTCAGGGTGATCTCCGGGCGGTCGAAGCCGCGGACGATCTCCGCCGGATCCGCGAGCCGCAGGCGCTCGGCTATCTCCCGGCGCACCGGCGGCGACGCGGTGGCCGTCAGCGCGACGACCACCGGATGGCCGAGGTCATCGATCACCTGGCCCAGGCGGGCGTAGTCGGGGCGGAAGTCGTGGCCCCAGCTGGAGATGCAGTGCGCCTCGTCCACGACGAACAGGGAGGGCCGCGCCTCGCGAAGCGCCTCCCGGACGTCGTCGCGGGCGAGCTGCTCGGGAGCAAGGAACAGGAACTCGGCCCGGCCGTGGCGGACGGCGTCGATCGCCGCGAGCGCCGCGCCGCGCCCGCTCTGCGAGTTCGCCGCCACCGCGGGCGCGTCAGCGTCAGGCTGACCGGCACCGGACTGGCCGGCGTCGGACTGGCCGGCGTCGGGTCTGGCGGCGGTCCCGGGGCCGGGGGGCACCGCGTCCAGCAGGCCGCCCAGGCGTTCGGTGAGCCCGCGCACCTGGTCGCGCTGCAGCGCGATGAGCGGCGAGACGACCACGGTCGGCCCCGCCGTGAGCAGGGCCGGAATCTGGTAAACGGCCGACTTGCCACCCCCGGTCGGCAGGACGCACAGCGTGTCCCGGCCGGCGGTGACGGCCCGCATCGCCTCGAGCTGGCCGGGGCGCAGCTCGGCGAACCCGAAGCCCTCCCGGGCCACGGCCCGCAGCAGGTCGTCCAGCTCTGCGTGTTCCTCTGCGTGTTCCTCGTCGTCCCGTGGCGGATCGGGGCGGGCGGTGTCCGCCACCACCGCCTCCGCCACCACCGCCTCCTCAGGCATGGGAGGGGGCGGTGGCGTGGGAGGCGGGGCGGGGCTATCGCGGTTGCGGCGTTGCAGCGGCAGACGGCGCAACCAGCCCGCCAACCGGGTGCGTGCCGGATCGTGACCATTCATGGTGCGCCTCGGCGTACCCGTTCCCGGGACGTTCGCACACACCGGACTGACACCCGTCCGGGCGCGGGGGGGGCGGGGCTAGGTCTGCGCGGGGCGGGGGGGCCGCGCCCGCCGTCGGCGCGCTGCTCGCCGTCGTGGGCACCGCGGTCTGCGGCGTGCAGACCGTCGACGAGACGTCCGGCGAGG
>NZ_JALKFY010000451.1:0-493 GCF_023242985.1 Frankia sp. Mgl5
GGTGGGTGGTTCTACCCGGATTCCAGCGGTTCAGGAAGCGATCAAGAAATTTACCGGTAAAGAGCCGCACAAAGGCGTAAACCCGGATGAAGTGGTTGCGCTCGGTGCTGCGGTGCAAGCGGGCGTGCTGACTGGTGATGTAAAAGATGTTGTCCTGCTTGACGTAACTCCGCTTTCCCTCGGTATTGAAACCCTGGGTGGAGTATTTACCAGACTGATCGACCGCAACACCACGATCCCGACAAGCAAATCGCAGGTATTCTCCACAGCGGCTGACAACCAAACCTCTGTAGATATCCACGTCCTGCAGGGTGAGCGCCAAATGGCCTCCGACAACAAAACGCTGGGACGCTTCATGCTGACCGATATTCCGCCGGCTCCGCGCGGTATTCCGCAGATCGAGGTTTCGTTCGACATCGACGCCAACGGTATCGTAAACGTACGTGCAAAGGACTTGGGCACAGGCAAAGAACAACGCATCACAATCACGTCC
>NZ_JALKFY010000452.1:0-491 GCF_023242985.1 Frankia sp. Mgl5
GGTCGCTGCTTTGATACGTGGATTGACTTGTCACATCCTGCGTGCTTCCGTTCGCGTACGTCGCCGTGATTTGCAGGCTCTTGCTTTGTGCGGTCGGGAGCAGGACTGTACTCGGAACTGACGCCAACTGCTGTACCGTAATGACCAGCATACTCTCCACGGGGGTTGTCCGGTTTTGCTTCGTTCCGTCACCCAATTGACTGTTGTCATTCAATCCCCATGCCCACGCGGTTCCATCTTCTTTTACTAGCAACGTATGGTTGCCTCCCGCTGACAGGCGGTTGGCGGTGCTGGTGGTGGCCGTTACTTGAACCGGAACGGTGATCGTCTTGCCGTAGTAGCTTACGGTAATCGTCGCATTGCCTGCTGCTACCCCCGAAATGACTCCCGCCGCATTGACCGTCGCAATGGTCGGGTCGCTGCTTTGATACGTGGATTGACTTGTCACATCCTGCGTGCTTCCGTTCGCGTACGTCGCCGTGATTTGCAGG
>NZ_JALKFY010000453.1:0-491 GCF_023242985.1 Frankia sp. Mgl5
CGCCCGGAGACAGAAATTTTGATCGAGCAGGTACTTCACTGGGCTGATCAATTGTGGCAGGCTGATGAAAAGCGAATGGTTGCCGATATTGGCACTGGCAGCGGTGCGATTGCCTTGACGCTGGCGTGTGAACGTCCGCACTGGCAGGTGAGCACCGTCGATTTGTCGCCGGATGCGATAACGATAGCGAAGCGGAATGCCGAGCGGTTGGGTGTATCTGAGCGCGTGCGCTTTCTCCAGGGAGACTTGACTGAACCGATTTTGTCCAAAGGCGAGCAAGTGGATATCCTTGTATCCAATCCACCGTATATCCCCAGTTCTGATGTAGATCAGCTTGATTCCGAGGTGCGGGATTTTGAGCCAAGACTGGCGTTGGACGGCGGACAAGACGGGCTGGAATGCTACCGCAGACTTTGCGCTTCCCTGCCGAGGCTGCTGAACGAAAAAGCGCTGGTCGCGTTTGAAATCGGCATTCATCAGGAAGAGGATGT
>NZ_JALKFY010000454.1:0-485 GCF_023242985.1 Frankia sp. Mgl5
TGCGAAGGCATCACGCCAGTTGCATTGCGGGTCAGGCCACCGCCCGAGGCAGCACCATGAACTCACAGTTGCATTGACGAAGTCGGCCATCGCGGGGCGTCCGATCGGCCATGATCGGGTGATGCGTCGACGTCGTGTCCGCCCACCAGCACCGACGTCGGAGTTCGCCGGGTTCCGGTTCCCACTCGAGGTGATCGTCCTTGCGGTGCGGTGGTACCTGCGGTACGCGCTGTCCTACCGGGACGTCGAAGAGCTCCTCGCTGAACGAGGCATCGAGGTTGACCACGTCACGATCTACCGGTGGGTGCGGCGCTTCGCGCCCTTGCTCGTGGACGCGGCCCGGCCCTGCCGGCACCGACCAGGCGACAGGTGGTTCGTCGACGAGACCTACGTCAAGGTCTCCGGCCTGTGGACCTACGTGTACCGGGCGGTTGACCAGCACGGCCAGGTCATCGACGTCCTGGCCAGCACCCGCCGCGACCAGG
>NZ_JALKFY010000455.1:0-485 GCF_023242985.1 Frankia sp. Mgl5
GAGTTCTTCGGCATCTCCCCCCGCGAAGCCCTCGCCACCGACCCCCAGCAACGCCTGCTGCTCGAAACCGCCTGGGAGGCCATCGAACGCGCCGGTATCGACCCCACCACCCTGCGCGGCACCACCACCGGCGTCTTCGCCGGCGTCATGTACCACGACTACTCCCAGCGGGTGCATGTCGTGCCGCGGGCGCTGGAGGGGTATCTCGGCAACGGCAACGCCGGGGCGATCGCCACCGGCCGGGTGTCCTACACGTTCGGGTTCGAAGGGCCGTCGGTCACCATCGACACCGCCTGCTCGTCGTCCCTCGTCGCGCTGCACCTGGCCGCCCAGGCGCTGCGCAGCGGCGAGGCCGATCTCGCCCTGGCCGGCGGGGTCGCGCTGATGGCCTCCCCCGCCGCCTTCGTGGAGTTCTCCCGCCAGCGCGGCCTCGCCCCCGACGGACGCTGCAAAGCCTTCTCCGCCACCGCCGACGGCACCGGCTG
>NZ_JALKFY010000456.1:0-485 GCF_023242985.1 Frankia sp. Mgl5
CTTATGATACGGTTCCCCCCTTCCAATCCGAAACCCCCGATAAACCTGCTCCAACAAAACCAACCTTACCAACTGATGCGGAAAGGTCATTTTCGAAAATGACAGCTTCGCATCCGCCCTCTTCAACACCTCTGGAGCTAACCCCAGCGACCCGCCAATCACAAAAGCCACCTGGCTTTTCCCGTAGGTGGCGAGGCGGTCCAATTCACTGGCGAGCTTCTCGGAACTCCACATCTCTCCCTCGATAGCCAGCGCAATCACATACTGATCCGGCTTGATTTGGGCCAGGATGCGCTCACCCTCCTTGCGCTTCACTTGCTCCATCTCTGTGGCACTTAACTCCTCCGGTGCCTTTTCGTCGCTTACCTCAACGATCTGCAGCTTGCAGTAAGCCGACAGCCGCTTGCTGTACTCCGCGATTCCGTCCTTCAGATACTTCTCTTTCAGCTTGCCAACGGTCACAACGGTGATCTGCACTTGCTTAC
>NZ_JALKFY010000457.1:0-484 GCF_023242985.1 Frankia sp. Mgl5
GCTCCAGCGTCAGCGCCTGCATTTCCAGATCGCACCGCTTTAATGCTGCCAGCAGGGAATCGACGACAACACGAGGCAGGAAGGTAGCAATCACGTCAACGCTTGCCTGATCTCCTCGTTGGTCAATCAAGCTGCCGATCAGTTCACCGTCAAGCAGATAATGAACGACGCTGTAGCCGACACAGTAGTAACGGGTAAAGTCACGCTCGTTCAGCTCTTGCGCCAGTTGTGCCTGCGCTTCCTGAACGGCGGAGAACTCCAGAGCCAGAACATCGTCCCGAGTGATCGTGGCATGCTGCTGCAATGTAGTCTGGTTGCGCACACGACGTGTCCGTAACGAACGTCCCGCAGCGGCTACCGCCACTTTTGTCAATCGGCCATGTGTTTCTTCCAGCCGCGTTTTTACTTTTTCAATCACTTTCGCCACCGCTACGACATCATGGATCTGGCCATCCAGCATGGAACGCTCGTCATGCTCCTGGAT
>NZ_JALKFY010000458.1:0-483 GCF_023242985.1 Frankia sp. Mgl5
GCCATACTCAGTTGGCCGATCTCGTCACTTCCATAGATGCGAACCGTCCGGTTAAAATCCCCGTCCGCGACAGCCGTTGCCTGCCGGGTCATTTCCTTCACCGGCTTGGTGATGGTTCGTGCCAACACAACGCCCAATACAGCGGTAAACAGCAGGGCAAACCCTGTGCCGGTAGCAAGAATGCCGGTAATCTTGCGGATCGTCGTATACATGTTCTCCATTGATGCAACCATGTAGACAGCGCCATACACGATGTTTTCTCCCTTTACGGGAACGACCAGTACTTTTACCCGGTGGCCGCTGCGAGGATCAATGCGCAGCGATTCTGTCCGCGTGCCCAACAGCGCGACCGCTACCTCAGGCTGGGAGGTTCGCTGCCCGATAATGCTCCGATCTTCTCCGGTGGTACTGATGACGTTGCCGTTTTCGTCGATCACCTGCACATTGGCGGTCGGGCTGTTCAGCTTCACGAGATTATTGATC
>NZ_JALKFY010000459.1:0-465 GCF_023242985.1 Frankia sp. Mgl5
CGCCACCTGCACGTCACGGCGAGCCCGTCGTTGCTGCCGGCACGATCATCTCAGTCGGGAACCGGAACCCGACGAACACCGACCCAGGCGACGGCGGACGGGCCGCGACGCGACTCGTGATCCGATCCTGACTGGCCCGGCCCCAGATGACGACACCTCGCTCACCGGGAGCGCGGACGTGGCCATCGAGTCGAACCCGGCACCCCGCACCACCACGGTACCCAGAACCACAACTGGTTCTTGATGTCCAGGGTGGCACTGAGTGCCGTTCTAGGCGTAGGGTCCTGGTGCCAACGCGAGGTCACGGCGGAGGCGGCCCGGGTGTCCCACGCCTCGTGCCGCCGAGAACACCGGCAGGTTTCGGCTCCGGAGCAAGGGAGCACAGGCATGGGTCGTGCGATTGTTTTCAACGGTGACCAGACCTGGGAGGAGCGCGACCTGCCGGTGCCCGATCCCCAGCCGGGT
>NZ_JALKFY010000460.1:0-461 GCF_023242985.1 Frankia sp. Mgl5
CATCGAAAAGGTGCTGCTGGACAAAATTCCCGGCAATCTGTTTCATAACGGAGGTCGGCTCAAGATCAGTCCGGATCGGCATTTGTTCATTACCACAGGGGATGCGCAGACACCTGAACTGGCGCAGGATCTGTCCAGCCTCGCGGGAAAAATATTGCGGATCAATCTGGATGGCACAATCCCGGCGGACAATCCGTTTCCCAGCTCAGCTGTGTACAGTTGGGGGCATCGCAATTCACAGGGACTGGCGTGGAGCCCCGAAACCGGTTTTTTGTACAGCTCTGAGCATGGGCCTATCGCGCACGATGAAATCAACCTGATTGAGCCGGGAGCCAATTATGGTTGGCCAATTATTCAGGGTGATGAACGGGGGGAAGGAATGAAAACACCCCTGCTGCAAAGTGGAGAGGACACCTGGGCACCCTCCGGCATGTCCTTTGTGAGCCGAGGACCCTGGAAGG
>NZ_JALKFY010000807.1:0-33945 GCF_023242985.1 Frankia sp. Mgl5
GGGGACCACCTTCCAATCCGGGGCCTGCGCGGTGACCGAGCGAGCTAGACCATCGCTCGGGCGATCCTGACGGCGTCTACTCCTCTGCTCGTCGTCTGGTCGGGTACTGCTGAACTTCTGTCGTGGTACTCGGCGGCCCGCCCTGGCCACCGCCCTGCTCGCGTCAGTTCATGTCTGCCGCGACCACGTGACTCCCTTGGCTACGCCAGGAACTCTACCCAGGACAGCACTCGATGTCTACTGCGGCGGGAGTAGATTTTTCGGGATCGAGGAGACAGCTATCCTGCAGCACCCGATCGTGCCGGGCGTCGTTGGGACCCCTGGCTCCCCCGGCCGGGTACGCGTCGGCTCCGCGGAAGAAACGCCCTCGACCTAGCCGACCTGCTCGACGGCCTGGCCGAGGAAGGCCGGGACGCCGCGCGCTGTGCGCCAAGTGGCGGCGGCGGGGGCGGGGGCGGGTACGCGATGTCGCCACCCACGCCACCCTGGCGCCACAGAGTCCCCCGCCTAGGACCGTCGAAGGGGGACGCGCCCGCGGCGGCTTCCTCCGCCGCCTCAGCCACGACCTCACGCCGCGTCACGCCATCGCGCGGAACGACCAGCAGATCGTCACGGATCTACCGCAGTAGGCAGACGCCCGACACCTGCCCGCCTCGCCGAACTACCCCCAACGTCCTGGCCGACGTCCTCGCGCGCATGCAAGACCTCGCGATCCTCCTCGGCCGGGTCCGACCGACACCCCTCGACGCTATGGAAACCCGGCCGCCTCGACCGCGAGGGCCGGGGACGCGTGACGAGGCCGTGCTACCCTCCATTTGAACACTGGTCAAATGGAGGTCGTATGACGATGCAGCGACACGAGGAACTCGACCTGACCGGCAAGGTCGTGATCATCACAGGGGCCAGCCGCGGGATCGGCAGGCAGGCGGCCCAGACGTTCGCTCGCCGCGGCGCGAGCCTGGTCCTGGCCGCACGAACGGTCGAGCCGGACAGAACGCTGCCCGGCACCCTGAACGAGACGCTGACCGAGATCGAGAACACGGGAGCCAGCGCGATCGCCGTGCAGACCGATCTGGCCGAGACCGCGGATCTCGAGCGCCTGGTCGACGCCGCCGTCGAGCGGTTCGGTGGCGTCGACGTGCTCATCAACAACGCGGCGGCCACCGCCGGCGAGATCTGGTCGAAACGATTTCTGGAGCTGACGCGCGAGGACTGGCTGTACCAGTTCGCGGTCAACCTCCACGCGCCCTTCACGCTCATACAGCTGGTGACTCCGATTATGGAGAGTCGCGGCGGCGGGCGCATCATCAACCTCAGCACCGGCAGCGGTGAGGTCTTCCGCCAGCCGGAGGAGCTTCCCAAGCTCGAGAACATCGGTGGGTTCAGCCTCGCGGTGCCCGGCTACTACTGCAGCAAGCGGGCGCTCGACCGGCTCGGCAATGTGCTGGCTCCCGAGCTCGCCCGGAAGGGCATCGCCGTGATCGGCATGCACCCGGGCCTGGTCGCCACCGAGCTCACGGCCATCCGCGTCAAGGAGTCCGGCCTCGACGACAGCGTGGCCGTGCCGATGGAGGTCCCCGCCCGCATGTTGGCCTACTTCGCCTCCTGTGCCGATCCCATGGAATACACCGGCCGCCTGTTCTGGGCCGAGCGCGAGCTCAAGGAACTCGGGATCGAACTGGACGACCGACCCACGATCACCACCTGAACCCGAACAGGTCGACGGCGCGGCCATCGTCAGCTGGTCGGCCGCGACCCCGCCTTCTTCCTGCCATGAGAAAAACGGGAGGTCACTGATAATGCGTAAGAGCCGATTACTCGGCGCGGCTGTTGCCTGCTGCGCCGCGCTCGTCCTGGGGGCCTGTGGAAGCGGGGATTCCAGTCCGTCCGCGGGAACCGCGGGTCCCTCTGGTGAGCCGGTGGCCGGGGGTACCGCCCGGATCCTCATACTGAGCGATCCGCGCAGCCTGGACCCGGCATCCCTCGGCAACCAGGCCGCGATCACCGCCGTGCTGGGTAACGCCCTGTACGGCACCCTGATGACTACGGACGAGACGGGCAAGGTCGCGTACTCGATGGCCGAGTCCTTCGCCACGACCGATGGTGGCGCGACCTTCGCGCTGAAGCTCCGTCCGGACCTGGTTTTCTCCGACGGCACCCCATTCGACGCCGCGGCGGTGAAGTTCAACTGGGACCGGCTCAAGGACCCGGCCAGCGCCTCGCCCAGCGCGGCGGAAGCGGCGATGGTCGCCTCGACCGAGGTAGTCGACGACGTCACCCTGAAAGTCACGATGACCACTCCCGTGACCGCGTACGCGCAGGCGATCGTCGGCTCGGCGATGAACTGGATCGCCTCACCGGCGGCCCTGCGGAAGGGCCAGCAGACCTTCGACGAGAGCCCTGTCGGCGCCGGCCCCTTCACGCTGAAGAGCTGGACCAGGCAGGCCGAGATCAGGCTCGTCAAGAACCCCCGCTACTGGGACGCGCCCAAGCCCTACCTCGACGGCATCACGATGCGCGCGGTGCTCGACGCCGACCAGCGTTACAACACCCTGATCAGTGACGGCGCCGATGTTGCCGTCGAGACGAACTGGATCAACCTGGCCAAGGCCGAGAAGGCGGGTCTGCCGACCGAACTCCTGCCGCTCAGCGGTGGCTACTTCATCGCCCTGAACACGCGCAGAGAGCCGTTCAACGATATTCGCGCCCGACAGGCCGTGGCCGCGGCGCTCGACATCGATGCGCTGAACCTCGCCGTCTACAACGGCGAAGGCCAGGTGGTTGACACGCTGTTCACCAAGAACTCCCCCTTCTACTCGGACAAGCCACTGACGACCGTGGACCGGGCGAAGGCCCAGAAACTCTTCGACGAGCTGGCCGCCGAGGGCAAGCCCGTGTCCTTCACGTTCTCCACCTATCCGTCCAGCGAGAACAGGGCGATCGCGGAGAACGTCCAGGCCCAGCTCGGCAGCTTCAAGAACGTCAAGGTCGAGGTCGCGACCGTCGACTACTCGCAGGTCGGCGCGATGCGCACGACCCACGACTTCGACGCGATCGTATCCGCCGCGGCCTTCCAGGACCCCGAGCCGCGGCTGTTGGCGAACTTCACCGGCAACTCGCCGGCGAACATGCCCGGCCTCGTGGACCCGGAGCTCGACAAGAATCTGTTGGCCGGCCGGACCGGGACGTCGTTGGAGCAGCGTAAGGCGGCCTACGACGCGGCGCAGGCGCGGTTGACCGAGGAGATGCCGGCCATCTTCCTCACCCGGTCGGCGCCTGCCGTCATCACGGGCAAGAACGTGGGCGGCATCGTGCAGTACGGCGCGGGTTCCCTGCTACCCGAGGATCTGTGGATCGCGAAGTAGCCCAGGACCCCCGTCGCGGCGTCCAGGGAAACGCCGTGTTCCTCTGACCCGGCGTCATCTCGACGCGCCAGAACCGCCAGCGGATCGTCCGCGCATGCGTCCCACGTGACGATCAGGTGCCAGGCACATTCCTGTGCCTGGCACCTGTTTCGCGTCGAACATCTCTCCGTTCGGTCTTTCCCCAGGATCTCGAGATCTCAGCACCCGGACTGGGTCGTCAGGTCGACGTCCGGGGCGGGCGGCTACTTCTGGATCCAGAGTTCCTCGGGCAGGAGCGAGCCGAGGCCGTACTGCACGAGGCCGCCGACGTCCTTGCCGGCGATGGCGCCGGGCTCCGCTCGCGTGAAGAAGACCACCGGGGCCAGCTCGGTGAGGCGCTGCTGGACCGTGTCGTAGGCCTTCTCGCGGTCCTGTTCCGATGTACCTGTCCGCCCCGCCAGCAGGGCGTCGTTGAGCGCCTTGTCGGCGATCCCGGACAGGTTCGCCGGCGAGTCACCGCTGAAGGCCGTCCACAGCCGTGGTTCGGGGTCCTGGAAGAACGCTGACGACGTGGTCGCGTCGAAGTCGTGCGTCGTGCGCAGCGAGACGACGTCGGCAACCTCGATAATCTTGACCTGGACCTTGACGTTTTTGAACGTGCCGAGCTGGGCCTGGATGTTCTCCGCCGTCGTCCTGCTCTCCGAGGTGGGGGCGGTGGAGACGGCGAAGGACACCGGCTTGCCTTCCGCGGCGAGCTCGTCGAAAAGTCGCTGGGCGGTGGCCTTGTCCGCCTTGCGCAGCGGCGTGTCCGAGTAGAAGGGCGAGGCCTTGCTGAAAAGCGTGTCGACGGGTGTGCCGGTTCCGTTGTAGGCGGCGAGGTTCAGCGCGTCCAGGTCAAGTGCCGCGGCGACGGCCTGCCGTGCGCGGACGTCGTCGAACGGCGCCCTGCGGGTGTTCAGGGCCATGAAGAGCCCGCCGCTGAGTTCCAGCACGGTGTTCGGCAGGCCGGCCTTGTCGGCCTTGTCGAAGTTGACGGGGTTCGACTCGACGGCTACGTCCGCGCCCCCGGTCTGCAGGGTGTTGTAACGCTGGTTGGAGTCGAGCGCGGCCTGGAAGGTGAGGGTGTCCAGGTACGGCTTGGGGGCGTCCCAGTAGCGGGGGTTCTTGACCAGCTCCATGGCGGCCTGGCGGGTCCAGCTCTTCAGCGTGAACGGGCCGGCGCCGATCGGGTTGGCGTCGAAGGCCTCGGCGCCCTTCCGCAGGGCCGCGGGCGAGGCGATCCAGTTCAGTGACGAGGTGACGACGGACTGGGCGTACTTGGGCACCTGGGTGACCATCGTGGCCGTCAGCGTGACATCGTCCACCACCTCGGTCGAGGCGATCATCGACGCCTCCGAGCGGTGGGGTGAGCCGGTGGCCGGATCCTTGACCCGATCCCAGTTGAACTTCACCGCTTCGGCGTTGAGCGGAGTGCCGTCGGAGAAGACCAGCCCGGGCCGCAGCTTCAGGGTGAAGGTGCGGCCGTTGTCCGTCGTGGTGAAGGACTCGGCCATCTGGTAGCGGATCTCGCCCGCCTCGTCGTTGGTCATCAACGTTCCGTACAGGGCGTTGCCCACGACACCCGTGCTCGCATAGGCGTTGCCGATCGTCCCCGGGTCCAGGCTGCGGAGATCGCTCAGTGTCAGGATTCGCCCGTGGCCGCCCGCCACTGGCTTGCCGGAGGCACCCGCGGACGGGCTGGTGGAATCACCACCTCCGCCACAGGCCCCTAAAAGAAGGGCGGCGCAACATGTAACAGCCGTGGCTAGTAATCGTGTCCTGCGACGCATTGTCGGACCTTCCGTCGGCGTTCAAAGGTGACATGGAAGTGGAATGAGAAAATAGAGGGCTGCCGGCGGGTGATTCCTTCTCGCGGTCGCGGCGAGCTTTTCAGAGTGTGATCCGCGAAGCGGAACCACGACACAGGACAATCCGACAGCATTACTGACCGACAGACCCCGGACCCCGATTGCAGCCGCGCAACAGCGAGCGCCACGCGGCGCAGCGTCCCCTCGAGGACGAGCACGGTTGGTTCGCCAGCCACATCCCCTGGCTGACGAGCGCTGTCAGGAAGTGAGATCGGCTTGGCCGACGCCCCTCACCCGTTGAGGACGGGATCAAAGCACCCGGGACTGGGCGACGTCAACCGCCTGCGCCTGCGGTCAGCCGGCTGACCGCAGGCGCAGGCAGGCGTCGCGGAGCCAGCTCGGCCGCCCCATCGTCACGAACGGGCGACCGGAGGGCAGCCACAAACGGTGACAGAGAAGTCGCAGGGCCACCCCGTTCCATCTTGACAGTATGCGAGCATCGCCCGCATACTCACCGACTGATGAGCGACCACTAGTCGCATAAGGAGGGGGTGTGCGGCCACGATTACCGCCTCGACCGTCCGGTGCCCGCTGGCACGGTCCTGACCGCCGGCCAGGAGGCCGGCACAATCCCGCGACCGGCGCTGCCGCTGCACCCCCAGC
The DNA here is from genome assembly GCF_023242985.1 of Frankia sp. Mgl5. Lineage (NCBI taxonomy): Bacteria > Bacillati > Actinomycetota > Actinomycetes > Frankiales > Frankiaceae > Frankia > Frankia sp. Mgl5. The sequence continues at coordinate 5,855 of NZ_JALKFY010000807.1, forward strand.
CGCATGAGCCGGCCCGCTCCGTCGCCGATCGGCCCACCCGGGATGTCGGGCAGCTCGGCCGATGCCCCTCCCACCTCGGCGCCGCGCAATCGCACTGAGAACGACGCGCCCACCATCCGCACGACCGACCAGACAAGCGTCACGCCTTCTCCCGACGCGGACCCTCTGATTCGCGCCGCCGAAGTATCGCTGGCTGGCCCCGAAGGGTTCCCGCCACACGCTCCCCCACCTCAACGAAGAGCCCGGAGAAGACGCCACGAGGAGGCCGCGGCGCGCGGGACCAACGACAGGCTCGTGCGGCTGACCCCGCTGGGCCGTGAGGGCCGCGCGGAGGAGGTCGCCGCCGCGGCGGCGTTCCTGCCCTCGGACGCGGCGAGCTTCGTCAACGGGATCGACATTCTCGTCGACGGAGGCGTTCGTGCCGCCCTCCTCGGAACACCCGGCCGATAGCCCGCGGCGGAGAGGTGACACGTGTAACGTACGGCCACAGTTACACGTGTAAATCGATCACGCCCGCGGACCGCCCGGGCCGTGGGACGAGGAAGGGTGGTCGAGCTGTGCCGCTCGAGGACCGACGGGGCGAAGGGCTGCCGGGCCCGGCCACGGCGCCGGAGCCGGCCCGGCCCACCAGCGCGGATGTGGCCCGGCGCGCCGGTGTGTCGCGGGCGACGGTCTCCCACGTCCTCAACGGCACCGACCACCCGGTCAGCGAGCAGACCCGGCAGCGGGTCCTGGCGGCGGCGCGGGAGCTTCAGTACGCCCCGAACGCGTCGGCGCGGGCGCTGCGTGCCGGGCGCAGCAACATCGTCCTGGTGCCCATGTCGCGGTCGACGACCGTCCCCGGCCAGGACAGGTTCCTCGAGAATTTCGACCGGGAGCTCGCCAAGCGTGACCTGGTCCTGCTGATGCACGGCGACCGCACCACCACCGGGATGAGCGGGGCCTACGCATGGGCCGAGCTTCGGCCCGCCGCGGTGTACGTCAACGTCTCCCGCGGTACCCGCACCGCCGTGGAGCTGCTGCGGCGGGCGGGCGTGCGGGCGATTCTGCTCACCGGCGTCCCGAGCGTGACCTACGCGCCCACCGTGCCCCTCGATCCCGCCTCGGTGGCCGGCCTCGCGACACGGCACCTGCTCACGCGGGGCTGCCGGCGCCTGGCCTGCCTGGTGCCCCATGGGGCACTGGCGGAGGTGCCCGAACGGCGTTACGACGCGGTCCTGGAGGTCGCGACAGCCGGGAACGTGCCGGTCGAACGGGTGGACTGCGAGTTGTCCCCGGACAGCATCGCGACCGTGGTGGACCGATGGCGCGACCCGGAGCACCGGCCGGACGCGGTGTACGCCAACAGCGACCAGTTCGCCATCCTGCTCATCGACAAGCTGCGCGCTGCCGGCCTGGAGGTTCCCCGGGACATCGCGGTGGTCGGTTCCGGCGACCACCCGCTGGGCGCCGCGCTGCGGCCCACGATCACCACCACCACCTTCGACGTGCCGGCGATAGCGCGGGTGGTCGCGTCCTCGATCCGACGGCTACTCGACGGACAGGACCTGGACCCGGACATGGCGGTCGCCCTGCGACCACACCTGATCAGCAGGGAGTCCGGATGAGGATCTTCCCCGCGCGCGACCAGCGTGTCCCGGGGCCGACGACGAAAGGATTCCTCCCATGACGGACGATCTGTACTGGGACCCGTTCGACAAGGAGATCGACGTCAACCCGCACCCGCTGTGGAGGCGGATGCGCGACGAGGCGCCGGTCTACCACAACGAGAAGTTCGACTTCTACGCGCTCTCCCGCTTCACCGACGTCGACACGGCCCACCTCGACCCCGCGACCTACAGCTCCAAGTACGGCACGGTCCTCGAGCTCATGAAGCCGGAACCATGGGACACCGGCCAGATAATCTTCATGGACCCGCCCACGCACACCCTCCTGCGCGTCCTGGTCTCCCGGGCCTTCACCCCGCGCCGCGTCGGCGGTCTCGAGAGCGTCATCCGCGACCTGTGCGCCGAGCTGCTCGACCCCCAGGTCGGCGGCGGCGGGTTCGACTTCGTCCAGGACTTCGCCGCCCAGCTCCCCTCGCTGGTCATCTCCCAGCTCATCGGCGTGGACCCCGCCGACCGGGAGGACGTCCGCAAGATGATCGACGGGACGTTCTACCTGGACCCGGAGAAGGGCATGTTCAACGAGACGGCCATGGCGGCCACCGCCAAGTTCCACGGCTACCTCAACGGACAGATCCAGGACCGGGTCAAGAACCCCCGGGACGACATGATGACCGCGCTCACCCAGGCGGAGATCACCACCGACGACGGCACCCGCCGGCTCAGCCTCAGCGAGGCCACGGACTTCACCGCGCTGCTCGTCTCGGCGGGCACGGAGACCGTCGCCCGGCTGCTCGGCTGGGCCTGCGTCCTGCTGGCCGCCCACCCCGACCAGCGGGCCGACCTGGCCGCCGACCCGTCGCTGCTGGGCGGCGCCGTCGAGGAGACGCTGCGCTACGAGGCGCCGTCCCCCGTCCAGGGCCGCGTCACCACCCGCGACGTCGAGGTACACGGCACCGAGATCCCCGCCAAGTCCAAGGTCCTGCTGCTCACCGGTTCCGCCGGGCGCGACGATCGCAAGTACGACGTCCCGGACCGCTACGACATCCGGCGCACGTTCGACAGGCACCTCTCCCTCGGCCGCGGCGTCCACTTCTGCCTCGGTGCCTCCCTCGCCCGCATGGAGGGACGCATCGCCCTGGAGGAGACCCTGCGCCGCTTCCCGACCTGGGACGTCGACCACGACAACACGGTGCGCCTGCACACCAGCACCGTGCGCGGCTACGAGGAGCTGCCGATCATCGTCTAGGCGTCACGCCGGGCCCCACGCCTTCGGCGATGCCCGACCCAGGTCAGGGCATCGCCGTAGTCGGGAGACCCGCCAGGTTGTTCCCCGCCTGACGCCACAGCCTTGCCTGTACTCCTGTACTCCTGCCGCCTCGTCTACGCCGGCAGCCCGGCCGCCTCCACGGTGTCGCCCAGCGCCGCGCCCTTTTTGCCGGGCCCATTGCCGACAGGTGCGGCCGCGGCGATCGCGGCGAGCCCACGTTCCGCCGTCCAGCTGACCACGGCGGGCAGCCGTCGGCCGGGTGGCCCGGATGTAGGCCTCGGCTGCCCGCGGGGTGGACTGCCAGGGCCCGCCAGGGCCTCCCTGCCGGGCGCCGACCGGCCTAGCCTGCGCTGTGACACAGCCGTGGAAGCGACGACATGAACACCGACGCACGGCGTTCGTGCCGGTGTTCGGACAGGACAGACATGGAGCATCGATCTCTCGGCCGTACCGGTGTCTCGGTCAGCAAGCTGTGCCTCGGAGCCATGATGTTCGGGCGTTGGGGAACCGAGGATCACGACGAGAGCATCCGGATCATCCATCGTGCGCTCGATGCCGGCATCACCTTCATCGACACCGCGGACGTCTACTCGCGGGGCGAGTCGGAGACCATCGTCGGGAAGGCGCTGGCCGGTGGTCGGCGCGAGGACGTCATCCTCGCCAGCAAGGTCCACATGCCGATGGGCGACGATCCCAACCAGCGGGGCAACTCGCGCCGCTGGATCATCCGCGAGGTCGAGGACTCGCTGCGGCGGCTCGGGACCGACTGGATCGACCTGTACCAGATCCATCGCTACGACCCCGGCACCGATCTCGACGAGACGCTCGGCGCGCTCACCGACCTGGTCCGGGCCGGGAAGGTCCGCTACGTCGGCCACTCGACGTTTCCGGTCTCCGCGATCGTCGAGGCCCAGTGGACGGCGCGGGAGCGCGGCCGGGAGCGTTTCGTCTGCGAGCAGCCGCCGTACTCGATCCTCACCCGCCGGATCGAGGTCGACGTCCTGCCGACCTGTGCCCGGTACGGGATGGGTGTGATCCCGTACAGCCCGCTCGCCGGGGGCTGGCTCTCGGGCCGCTACAGCGCCGGCGCGGACGCCGCGGCGCCGGCGTCCGAGGCGCGGCGGCGGCTCAGCGACCGCTTCGATCTGGCGCTGCCGGCCAACCGGCGCAAGCTGGACGCCGCCGAGCAACTCGCCAAGGTGGCCGCCGAGGCGGGGATCAGCCTCATCGAGCTGGCGATCGCCTTCGTCCTGCGCCATCCCGCGGTGACCGCGGCGATCATCGGCCCGCGGACGATGGACCATCTGGAGTCCCAGCTGACCGCCGCCGACATCGAGCTCTCCGACGACGTCCTGGACCGCATCGACGAGATCGTGCCTCCCGGTACGACCATCAACCCCGCCGACGACGGATGGGTCAGCCCGGCCCTGGCTGCTCCGGCACGCCGTCGACCGGCGCGCCGACCGACGCGCTGAGTGCGGACGGTGTCACGACATCCAGGCCGGGTCGACGAGCACTGAGGGATCAACGGAGCGGGTGGTCGCGGCGCCGGCCGGCCTGATGCGCCGCAGGAACTCCTCGACCAGGGCGAGCATGTCCCGGGCCAGGTCCGGAGAGAGGTCCGGGGAGAGCACGGCCGGCAGCTGGGCGCCGGCCGTGCCGACGAAGCTCCGGTTGCTGAGGCGGAGCATCGACTCGAACACCGGGATGCCGAGGCTGCCGGCCCGGTCGATGTGCGGGCGCAGGAAGCTCGTCGGCCGGCCGCGGTAGTACTGCACCATGGTGAGTACGACGCCGAGCAGGCGCGGCTCGAGCCGTTTCACCGCCGGGCGGATTCCGAACTGCAGCTCCGCCACCCGGTTGTACTCCCAGACGAACCGGCCCAGCTTGCCCATCAGGTGCTCGATGCCCGTCGTCGACTGGTTGTCGGGCCGGGACGGGACGAGCAGGTGGTCGCAGGCGGCCACCGCGGCCCGGGTGATCACCCCGAAGTTCGACGGGCAGTCGATCAGGACGAGGTCGTAGTCGTTCGGCGAGAAGGAGGCCAGGCCGGTCGCCAGCCGCTGGTAGACGTCGAAGTAGTGGCGGGTGGACCGGTGCGCCTGCGCGCCGCCGAGCCGGGCGACGAGATCCATCTCGATGTCGCCGAGCGCCAGGTGCGAGGCGAGCAGGTCCAGCGTCCCGCCGCGGGCGGCGATGGCGGCGGCCACGACCGGCGGGGTGGTCACGTACCCGGCCAGCGGCGGCGGGATGGCCTCCGGCCGCCACGACTCGAACCAGGCCTTGACCGTCCTGCGCTGGTCGGCGAGCTCCGTGTGCCAGGTGTCGGCGCGGTAGAAGTTGAGGGTGAGGTTCGCCTGCGGGTCCAGGTCGATCAGCAGGACCCGCCGGCCCAGGCTGGCGATGGCCGCGCCGATGTTGGCGGTCAGCGTGGTCTTGCCCACGCCGCCCTTGTAGCTGGCGATCGCCACGACCTTCACCGCGTCCTCGCTCCCAGTCGCGCGCTCCGTTCGATGACGGACCGGCCTTCCGCTCGGCCGTACTGTCGGGCTCCCCCGTCCGGCTTACGAGCAGATTACGGCGATCGACGGGACCGGCCCACCCAGACCGGGGCAGAGGGGACGCCTACCCGGCCCGATGGTGTGGGCCGGGCCGAGAAGTCCCTGCTCAGGCGAGGTCCCGGACGTCCCGCCGGCTGCCGCGCGATGCCGACCAGCGTCGTGTCGTACGGGCTGACCCGTTCCGGCGTGCGCGACGCGCGGCCCGTAGGCGTCGGGACCGCCGTCGTGGGGGCGCCGTACCTGCTGTGGCTACTCGCCTCCGGGAAGGGCGCCGGCCACATCTCCTGACCGCCGCCGCGGGTCAGGGGCCCGCGGCCCGGGCACACGCCGCCCGACGATCCGCTGGTCGGGCAGCCGTGGCACGGGGGCCCGCGACCCGCCGCGGGCCCCCGTCAGCGCCCACGCCGCCAGCGCCCCGAGAAGGAGCAGCGCGGCGAGGAAGTAGCAGTTCCCGGCCAGCAGCTGCCAGCCGTGGTGGGAGAACTCGGCGTCGCCCGTGTTCGGGACCCACCAGATCGGAGCGGCCACGAGCAGCCCGTAGCCGGCCACCGCGGCGCCCCGTCCCCACCGCGGCCGGCCGGGGGCCGCGGACATCCAGAGAAGCGCGGGGACCGCCCACACCCAGTGATGGCTCCACGAGATCGGCGACACCAGCAGGCCGGTCAGAGCGCAGGTGACGTCCCCGGGCAGCCGCGCACCCGAGCGGAACAGCCGCGCCGCCGTCGCCAGACCCCCGGCGGCGACCGCCGCGGCCAGCGGGAGATAGAGCGGCCGCGCGTTGTCCGCGCCGGACATGAGGCGGGCCAGGACGCCGAGCAGTGACTGGTTGCCGGCAAACGGGACGCCACCCACGTGGCCGGTGTCGAGGAACGTCTCGGACCAGTACGTCGCCGACGAGCCGGGGCTCGCCGCGAAGCCGACGCCGATCGTCGCCACCGCGGTCAGGGCGGCGCGGTGGCGGCCGGTGAGAAGCAGATGCGGCACGAAGATCAGTGGAGTGAGCTTGATCCCGGCGGCGATCCCGATGAGCACACCCCGCGGCAGCGGCCCGCGCCGGCCGAACAGGTCCAGCGCGACGAGCAGCCCCAGCGCGATGTTGATCTGGCCCAGGTCGAAGTTCCGCCGGATCGGCTCGGCCAGCATCGCCAGGCCGACGACCGAGCCGACGGCGCGGACCCCGGCCCGGCGGCCGGCCGGGGACGGCCGGGCCGCCGCCAGGGACGTGGCGCAGAACAGGTACAGCGAGACCAGCAGGAGCAGCGTCCAGACCAACTGGGCGACCGGCCGCGGCGGCAGCGCGAGCGGCGCGAACACCGCCGCCGCGAAGGGCGTGTAGGTGAACGGCAGCCCCGAGGCGGGTTCCACCGCCGAGTAGAGATCCCCGCCGTGCAGCAGGACGTCCCCACCCAACCGGTAGACAACGAGGTCGGTAAGCCGGCTGGTCGCCGCGAAGAAGAGGAAAAGAACCGCGAAACCGAGCCCCGTGGCCGTTCCCGCTGTTCCAGCGGCGGCCTTGAGGCGCCGCGACTGTGGCGCCAGGTTCAAGGACGCACATCCATTCACCGAAAACCGAACGAGCCACGGGCTCCCGTTACCCGCGGCGCACCGGACGTCAAAGGGTCGACGTCGGGGAAACGAGCTCCGCGGGCGCGGGATCCGCGCGGGCTCAGACGCTACCGCACCACCGCGGCCTGGCCACCGCCGCTCCGGACCCGCCGCTCGGGGCCCGCGGGACCGACCCGCCCGCCGGCGGACAGTGCTGCCCGCATCGCATTCACCGATTCCGGTCGACCGCTCCCGGATTCCAGTCGAGGGATTACTCCGCGCAAGGCGGTGAAATACCCGGCCCCGGCCCGACCCCGGCCGACGACAGTGATCGCGCCGAACCGCCGCGAGCCTTATGGAAGGCCGGTGACCTGCGCTTTCGCGGTATCCCGGCCGCCGCCGGCCGAGATCATCCCGACCGGCCGGAACGTGTCGCGGTACCGCTGTGGGCTCACCCCGACAACCCGCCGGCGGGTGGTCAGCTCTCGGCCGCGCCCGCCATGCGGCGGCGGGACCGCCGGCCGGGCAGCCAGGACCGGCGCCGCCTCGCCGGCAGGGACGCCTTCATCTCCTTGGGCCAGGCACGGGTGTCACGGGGTTCGACGTAGGGCTCGAGATCCTCCGGGTGGCCCACCGAGATCGCCCGTCCCCGGGCGATCTCGGTGTCGAACTCCAGGCCGAGCAGGATCGCCAGGTTCGACAGCCACAGCCACACCAGAAAGACGATCACTCCGGCGAGTGCCCCGTAGGTCTTGTTGTACGAGCCGAAGTTCGACACGTAGAAGGCGAACGCCGCGGACGCCGCCAGCCAGATCAGGACGGCCAGCAGGCTGCCGGGCGTCATCCAGCGGAAGCCGCGGACCCGGGCGTTGGGGGTGCTCCAGTACAGCAGCGCGATCATGACCACGACGAACAGGACCAGGACCGGCCACTTCGCCACCGACCACAGAGTGATCATCGCGTCGTCGAGGCCGATCATCCGGCCGACCTGCCGCGCCAGCCCGCCGCTGAACACGACGATCACGGCGCTCCCGGCCAGCAGGACCATCAGCAGCACCGTGACGGCCAGCCGGAGCGGGGCGACCTTCCAGACGGGACGTCCCTCCGGCATGTCGTAGATGGCGTTGGCGGCTCGGATGAAGGCCGCGATGTACCCGGATGCCGACCACAGGGCCGCCGCGAGACCCAGCACGGCGAGCAGCCCGCTCGTGCCGGGGGCGTCCCGCAGCCCGGTGACCGCGTCGTGCACGATGTCGCGGGCCGACCCCGGTGTCAGTTCCTGCAGGTTCTCCAGGACGCTGTCGGTCGCCCGCCGCCCGACGACGCCGAGCAGCGAGACCAGCACGAGAAGCGCGGGGAAGATCGCGAGCACCCCGTAGTAGGTGAGCGCGGCGGCCCGGTCCGGGAGGTCGTCCCGGCGGAACTCACGGACTGTGCGCACCAGCACCCAGAACCACGAGCGCAGCCCGAGCCGGACCGGTGCGGCGGCCGTGCCCCCCGCCGCACCGCCGCTGGCCGTACCGCCGCTGGCCGCGGGACCTGTCGTGTCATCCGCCGGGCGCGGCGTGGGCACCTCGTCCGCCAGCTCGCCGCCCCGTCTGTCCCCCACACCGGCGCGCTTCCCGCGCATCCCCACCATGACGATGTTGTTGCCGCCCGGACGGGTCGCAAATCCCGCCGAGCCGGGCCAGATCGCCGACCGGTGCGGCGACCGCCTCAACCCGGGCGAGACAAGCCCCACTGCGGACGGATCAGACAGACCGGCGCCGTGGACGGGTAGTCGACATACTGGGCCGCATGCGCCAAGCGTTCGCCCACGACGCCGTGATCGACATGAGCCCCGACGCCGACGTGGCGGCGCCCGGCGCCGCGGTCACCGTCGCGCTCTGCGGGCACTGGGAGCATCAGCCTCCCTGCCCCCTCGCCGCGCACCACACACACGCGACGCGGACGGGCCACCGCGGGGTACGGCTGCGGATCCTCTTCGCCACCGAACCGGAGCAGGAGCACACGGTTCGGCGCCGGATCGAGGCGGCGCTGGCCACCGGTCGGCTACACGGACCCGACGGCCCCACCCGCTGGCAGCTGCGCACCAGCCAGCGCGGCGAACTGGCCGCCTCGGAGTCCGCGCACGCCGAACGGCTGACCCACGGCTGACCCACCACCGGGGCCCGCCCGCACGAGCCGGCTCAGTAGGCGAGGAACAGGATCTCGTCCCGCGAGTACTGGTGGTCCGGGTGCTTCTCGGCGAGATGCGCCTGCGTCTTCTCGACCAGGTCGTCCTCGTCCTCGCCCTCGATGAACGCTCCGCACGGGCAGCTGAGACGCCGCTTCACCGCTCCTCCTCTCCGGCGGGCGCGTCGCGCCCGTCACCGCCGTTGCTGTCGCACCTATTGTCGCTTCCGGGCGGGTCACGTGTGCGGTCCGTGGACCGGCTCGCGCCGGAACAACTGGTGAACCACGGCCGTCCCGGCGGGACGGCCCAGCGGCCGTGGGTGCCTCAGTACTGCAGGGCCGTCGCCAGATCTCGCCCGATGCGGCCGATTGCGCCGACGTCGAGCTCGTAGAGGACGTGCCGCCCGTGGCGCTCCATCCGCACCAGCCCCAGCTCGCGCAGGGCACGCAGATGGCGGGAGACCTGGGGGCGGGTCATCGTCAGCCGGTCCGCCAGGTCTGCGGTGGTCATGGCCTGCCGCGCGATCAGCCGGCACAGCCGCACCCGGCTCGGATCGGTGAGTGCCAGCAGACGGGCGCGGGCCAGGGTGACGCCGACCTCCGGCGCCTCGACCGGGAAGTGGACGACGGGGGGCAGGCCTGGCTCGTTCTTCACCAGCAGGTGCGGGGCACCGTAGCGGGTGGGGATGAGCAGCAGCGGGGTCCGGGCCGGGTTGATCACCGCGTGGTGCACCTTGTCGAAGACGACCCGGGCGGGGCCTGCCGACGGCGTGACGAGACGCGCGCTCGACGGGCTGAGCGAGACCAGGGCCGGCGCGGGCCCACCGTCGGCGAGCCGGCGCCGCACCAGGTGGGCGGCCCGGTCGAGCACGGGCGCGGTCTGCGCCCAGAGCCCGCCGAAGAACACCCGCCCGCACAGGTCGAGAAAGCGGAGGATGTCCGCGCGCAGCGCCTCCGGGTCACGCAGCAGGTCCTCGGCCAGGCCGAGGTGCGGCTCCGGCAGCCGGGCGGCGGCATGACGCAGCACGGCGGCCTGCCCCGGGTCGTGGCAGACCTGGCTGAAATCGAAGCCGTGGTACCCGCTGGCGCAGGCGTATGCGGTGAGCTCGGCGAACCGGTCGATCCCGAGGCCGGCCAGCGGCGCGGCGGCCGGGGATGGACCGTCGAGCCCCGGGTAGAAGGCGCGCCACCGCAGCGCCGTCCACAGCGGCGCGAAGCGGCCCAGCCCGGCGCGGAAGGCGGGCGGGGCGGTGCGGGTGACCTGGTCGGCCCAGGCCGCGTGCTCGGTGTGGTGCGCGGACCCGGTCAGCACATGCAGGCAGGCGGCCAGCTCCGCGAGCGGCGAGACGGCGACGCCGAACCGGCCGGGGGCGGCGCCGTCCAACACGATCACGACCGACATGGGCTGACTGTACGGAGGCTGGTCGATCAGTCCGTGCCACCCGTGGACACCGTCGTGAACTCCGCCCGTGCCGCCGCCAGCAGGCCCGGGTCGGTGAGCAGGCCGGTGACCACCCAGGCCAGCCCGGCCGCCGCGACCTGGGTGCGGTCGTGGGCGAACGCCGTGGCCGCCGCCTCGCGCAGTGCGTCGGAGTGACCGGGCGTACCGACCTCGGCGATCTGGATGTACGGGTGGATGACCGGCAGCAGCTGGGAGAGGTTGCCGATGTCGGAGGAGCCGGCGGGGCCGCGCGGGTCACCGGGCGCGATGTCCACACCCAGCGCGCGCACCGCCGCCGCGAACCGCTCGGCGAGCACCGTGTTGTCGCGGCGCTCCGCGTACAGCGGGCCGGTCTCGGTGACCTCCGCCGCCGTCCCGGTGGCGAGCGCCGCGCCCGCGGCCGCCGCGCGGACCCGCTCGACCAGTTCCTCGACCGAGGCTGCCGTGCCGTCCCGGACGTACAGGTCCACCGCGGCGTGGGCCGGGACGACGTTCGGGGCCTGGCCGCCGTCCGAGATGATGCCGTGCAGCCGGGCGCTCGGCGGGACGAACTGGCGCATCGTGTCGAGTGCGTTGAGGAACAGCTGGGCTCCCGCCAGCGCGCTGCGCCCCGACCAGGGCGAGAGGGCCGCGTGCGCGCTCGTCCCCGCGAACGCGACCCGCAGGTGGGCCGCGGCCAGCCCGGGCCGGCCGGTCAGCGACCGGTCACCGGGATGGAACATCACCGCCGCGTCGACGCCGTCGAAGACCCCGGCCTCGGCGAGCCGGATCTTGCCCGCGCCGCCCATCTCCTCACCGGGCGTGCCGATGACGGCGATCGTGCCGGGGTGGGCGGGCAGCGCGCGGACGGCCGCGATCGCCGCGCCCGCACCCCCGGCCGCGATGAGGTTGTGCCCGCAGCCGTGCCCGACACCAGGCAGCGCGTCGTACTCGGCGAGGACGGCGACGCACGGGCCGGGCTCCGCCCCCTCGTGCACGGCCACGAAGGCGGTGTCCAGGCCGCCCGCCGGCACCCGGACGGTGAAACCGGACTCCCCGAGCCAGCCGGTCAGCACGTCCCGGGCGTGAAACTCGGCGAACTTCAGCTCCGGCCGGGCGTGGATGGCCAGGCTCACCGCGTCCATCCGGGGCCGCAGCACGGCCAGCGCGGCCGAGATGCTCTCCAGCACGGACTCGATCGCCGGCCCGGCCGGCGCGGTGCGCGCGGTGGGTGAGGCGGACGTGGCGGGCATGAGGACTCCCCTCGTCGGGCACGAGCCGAAACGCCACGGGTGGTGACGATTCGTCGTGCTCGTCGAGACTGCGCCCGCCCGGACCCGGCCAGCCCCACGTTGCCGCGGCCCCGGTAACCCCGGCGCGGGACGGCTCAGCCGTGGCCGGCGTGCACCGCCGGGGTGCGGGGCGCCCAGGGCAGCGCCCGTTCGAGCTGGCCGGCGACCCGCAGCAGCAGGTCCTCCCGGCCGTGCGCGGCGACGAGCTGCACCCCGATCGGCAGCCCGTCGGCGCTCTCCCCGAGCGGCAGGCTGATCGCGGGCTGGCCGGCGATGTTGAACACGGCGGTGAAGGGCCCGTGATCGAACAGGGTCCGCAGCCAGCTCTCGACGGTGTGGCCGTCCTCGTCGTAGTCGAGCGTGCCGTGCGGCGCGGGCGGCCGTGCCAGGGTTGGCGTGACCAGCAGGTCGGTGTCCACGAAGAACCGGGCGACCGCCCGACTCACCCGTCCGGCCGCGTTCAGCCCGGCCACCAGGTCGACGGCGCGGCGCTCCCGGGCGGCGGCGATCATCACCCGGGAGACCGCCTCGAGCCGCTCGGCCGGCGGCTGCCGTGGGGCGAGCAGGAAGGGCGCCGCGGAGGCCACCGCCTCCGCCGCCACGGCGCTCACCACGCTCTCCCAGTCCAGGACGGGGCTGGCGACGTCGACGTGATGGCCGAGCCCGGCGAGGCACTCGGCGGCCCGCACGGCCGCCTGGGCGACCTCGCCGTCGACCGCGGCACCGGACCACGCCCGGGTGGTGACGGCCACCCGCAGCCGCCCCGGGTCGGCGGTGACCTCGTCGGCGTAGCGGCCGGCGGGCGGCGGGGCGGTGAACGCGTCGCCGAGCCCCGGGCCGGCGACGACGTCCAGGAGCCGGGCGGTGTCGCGGACCGTTCTGGTCAGGGCGAACTCGGAGAGCATCCCGAGCAGGCCCATCCCGGTGTCGGCGCCGACGGGGGTGCGCCCGCGGCTCGGCTTCAGCCCGACCAGCCCGCAGCACGACGCGGGGACACGCAGCGAGCCCGCGCCGTCGTTGCCGTGGGCCAGCGGAACCGCGCCGGCCGCGACAAGGCCCGCGGCGCCGCCGCTGGAGCCGCCGACCCCGCGGTCGAGGTTCCAGGGGTTGCGGGTCGGTCCGTACCGGACCGCCTCGGTGGCGAAGTTGAGGCCCAGCTCCGGCGCGGTCGTCAGGCCCATCGTGACCAGCCCAGCCGCCCGGAAGCGGGCCATGAGCTCGTGGTCCTCCTGGGCCGGCACACCCGGGCCGAGGGCACGGCTGCCGCAGTAGAAGGGAACTCCCCGGGCCATCGGGCCGATGTCCTTGATCAGGAACGGCACTCCGGTGAACGGGCCGTCCCCATGATCGAGCGCCGGGGTGAACAGCGGCGCGGCCAGCCCGTTGATCTTCTCGTTCACCGTCTTCAGGGCCCGCCGGGCGGCCTGTTCGACCTCGGCGGCGCTGACCTCGCCCCGGCTGATCAGCCCGCTCAGGCCGACCCCGTCATGGCATGCGTATTCGTGAGTCTCCATCGATCTTTCCTGTTCGGAGGCAGGGGGCATCGGCGGCCGACCCCGTCCGGGCACCGGCCGCGAGGTTGATCGTTTCGATGGCGACTCAGGCTCGCATGCGGCGCAGCATCCCCCCTCCGGCCGGCCGCCGTCCATTGGGTTTCCGGCTGGCAGCGGGGCAGCGGGCCCGCTCGAACGGCGCTACCCGGAGTACGTCACCCGGAGTACTTCGTCGGCACGCGGAACGTCAGGAAAACACCGGGTGGAAATCCCGGGAAAACGTCGCCGGTATGCGCTCGCCGGTATTCCGGGCCGGGGGCGCGGTGTTCGGACGGCCGTTCATCGAGCGGGCACCGGCGCGACAGCGGGCGTTCGACCCCACGTCCCCAGCGTCGGCGAGGGCGGCCCGGCTGCCCTGACCCCGCGCGGAAACCTGCTGGTCACGATGCTCGTACAGGCTCGCGGGAGACGCCGCGGGCGGTCGCCGGAACAGGTACTCCCGCGGAGTTTCGCAGGGAAACCTGACGGTCACCCTTTGGAGCCCCACCCCGGCACCACGGTGCATAAGAACCGTACGTGCCGTTCGCAACTTCCGTCTCGTGTGCGATGGTTTGTGTCGAGAGGTTCCGGAACTGTTATTGACGGGCTGAAAAGGTGATCGGTGTGGTCGACGGACGTCCGGCGCAGGAGGCTCGGCGGGCCGGAGGCCGGGCGGAACGGGCCATCCGGATCACCACCGTGATCGCGGTGGCCACGGTCGCGGCCGTGGCGGGTTTCGTCTCCTACCGCCACATGCGCGGCGTCGCCCTGCAGTACGGCGAGGACGCGATGACCTCGGCCGTTCTCCCGTTCAGCGTGGACGGGCTGATCGTGGCCGCGTCGATGACGATGCTGGCCGACCGGCGGGCCGGCCGGCGGCGGTCCTGGCTGTCCTACACGCTGCTGATGCTGGGGGCGTGCGCGTCGCTGGCGGCGAACGTCCTGCACGCCGAGCCGACCACCGCAGCCCGGATCATCGCCGGCTGGCCTCCGCTGGCGCTGCTCGGCTCGTACGAGCTGCTCATGCGCCAGATCCACCCGACCAGCCGGCGGACAGCCCGCCAGCAGGCCGCCGCCGCCGCGGCGCCGCCCGACGTCCCGGCTGTCGCTCCCCAGGCTGATGGCCCAGCTGCCGGTGGGCAGCCGGGCGGTGGGCAGCCGGTTCCGGCGCCGGGGTCCATTCCGCCGCAGCGGCAGCGGATGCCCGCCGTCGGCGGCGACTTCCCGGCTGGCACCCCCACTCCCGCCGCGACAGCTCCCGCTGCGGCCGTCAGCGCTGTGACCGACAGCGCGGTGGCGGTGGTCGACCTCTCGGTGACCGCACCCATGGTCACGCCCGCCCCCGCGACGGCACAGGCCCTCGACCCGGCAGACGGGCCGGCGTCCACGGCCGGGGCCGGCTCCGCCGGCGGAGTGGACACCGCGGACTCCTCGGTGAAGCGCGAGGCGATCATTCGCGCGCTGGACGAGACCGGCGGTTCGGCGACCGCGGCGGTCACCCTGCTCGGCCGGTGGGGCATCACGGTGAGCAAGAGCTGGGTGTACCAGGTGCGCAAGGAGACCCGGCACGCCGACGTGCAGACCGGCCCGCTGCTCATGCCCACGCACCGCGCCCACCCTGCCAGCCGTGGGCGGCGGCGCGGCATGGCGCCCGACCGGCCGCTCGTGGCACCGACGACGACCAGGGGCTGACGCCCGCCCTTCGCCGCCCCGTGCTCCGGGATACCTAGAGGGCGCGCAGCAGCACGCGCAACGCCTGGTCGAACTGCTCCCGCTGCTCAGCCGTGAGGTGGTGCGCCAGCCGCGCGATGTTGGCGGCGTGCCCGGTGAACGCGGTATCGATGACGGCGAGGCCCTTGTCGGTCAGCCCGACCCGGAAGCTGCGCCGGTCGTCGGGATCCAGGTTGCGCTTCACCAGGCCGGCGGCCTCCAGGCGGTCGAGCCGGTTCGTGATGCCGGCGCGCGACATCATCAGCGACGCGGAGAGCTGCGAGGGGATCAGCACGCACGGCGGGCCGGTGCGGCGCAGCGTGGCGAGCACGTCGAACTCGCCGGGAGTCAGGCCGTGCTTGTCCAGCTCGTCGTCCATGCTCGCGGTGAGCCCGGCGATGAACATCTTCATCCGGGCGAACATCCCCATCGCGCTCAGATCAAGGTCGGGGCGCTCGCTCTGCCACTGCTCGACGATGCCGTCGATCTGGTCGGGCTCCGCCCCACTGATGCACGCGTCCGTACCGCCGTCCATGCAATGAGCTTATTTGATCATCGATCGTTCGACCAGAAATAATTCGAGCCTGTACTATCAGGCCGCGTACTATTCGACAGCGAACCAGATGCCGGGCCGCTCCCGGTGACCACCTCGACTGACAGCAACCACCGGACACGAGGAGATCTTCCGTGACCGTTTCCACCGACGTCGTCGGCGACGGGCACCCGCCCGCCGCGGTCGGGTCACCAGGGGCGAGTAGCCAGCTCGACCCGCGACGCTGGCTGGCGCTCAGCATCATCGCGGTCGCCCAGCTCATGGTCGTGCTCGACGCGTCGATCGTGACGATCGCCCTCCCGCACGCCCAGAGCGACCTGGGCATCTCCACCGCCAACCGGCAGTGGGTCATGACCGCCTACACCCTGGCGTTCGGCGGCCTGCTCCTGCTCGGCGGGCGCATCGCCGACTTCCTCGGACGCAAGAGGATCTTCATCTGGGGGCTGGTCGGCTTCGCGGCCGCCTCGGCGCTGGGCGGCGCCGCCCCCAACGCCGAGTTCCTTTTCGCGGCCCGTGCCCTGCAGGGTGCCTGCGCGGCGCTCCTCGCCCCGGCGGCACTCTCCCTCATCACCGTCACGTTCACCGAGGGCAAGGAGCGCGCCCGCGCGTTCGGTGTCTACGGCGGGATCTCCGGTGGCGGCGCGGCGATCGGGCTCATCGTCGGCGGGCTGCTCACCGAGTACGCGTCCTGGCGCTGGTGCCTGTTGGTCAACGTCCCGATCGCCCTCGCCACCGCCGCGGCCGCGCTGCCCATCGTGCGGGAGAGCAAGGCCGAGGGCACGCCGAGCTACGACATCCCCGGCGCGGTGACCGTCACCGCCGGTCTGCTCGCGCTCGTGTACGGGTTCACCGTCGCGGCCGACGACGGCTGGGGCTCGGCGACCACGATCGGCCTGCTCGCCGGCGCGGTGGCGCTGCTCGCGGTGTTCGTCGTGATCGAGATGCGCACGGCCGCCCCGCTGCTGCCGATGCGCGTGCCATTGGAGCGCAACCGAGGCGGCTCCTTCCTGGCGTCGCTGCTCATCGGCGGCGGCCTGTTCGCGATGTTCCTGTTCCTCACCTTCTACTTCCAGTCGACGCTCGGGTACAGCGCGCTGCGCAGCGGCTTCGCCTTCCTCCCGTTCAGCGCGGGCATCATCCTCTCGGCCGGTCTGGCCAGCCAGTTCCTCCCCCGGGTGGGGCCGACGATACTGATGATCATCGGTACCGCGCTGGCTGCCGGCGGGCTGGTCCTGCTCAGCCAGATCGGGGCGGACTCCAGCTACGCGGCCCACGTCCTGCCCGCCGAGGTCCTGATCAGCCTCGGGATGGGCCTCGCGTTCGTCCCGATGTCCAGCGTCTCCCTGCTGGGGGTCGCCGACCACGACGCCGGTGTGGCGAGCGCGCTGGTCAACACCACCCAGCAGGTCGGCGGGTCACTCGGCGTCGCGCTGCTGAACACCGTGTACGCGACGGCGGTCTCGGACTACCTGGGCTCGCACGGCACCGGCGCGGCCGCGCAGCGGCAGGCGGCCATCGAGGGCTACACCACGTCGTTCGTATGGAGCGCCGTGCTCGTGGGGATCGCCCTGGTCGCGGTGATCCTGCTGGTCCGTGCGGGCCGGGACGACGTCCCCGCGGTCGACGGGGTGCCCGTCCACGCCGGATGATCACGCCCACGGGCTCAGGCCACGCCCCAGGTCGCGGACCTCCTGGTTCGCGGCGAGCAGGCCCTCGTGCAGCCGCCGCAGCACGGTCCGCGCCGCGACCGGGTCGGCCGCCGCAGCGTCCTCGGCCGCGGCGGCGGCCCGCTCGAGGTCGGCGAGCCGCCGCTGCATCCCGTCGTGGAGGTCGCGGGCCATCCGGCGGCGCTGCGCGGCCTGCGCGTCGGCCTCGCGCAGGTGCGCCTCCCGCGTCTCGACCAGCCGGGCCCGGACGGCGACCTGCAGCTGGGCGTTCTCCAGCGCGAGGCGCCCGGCCCGCAGCGCCGCGTCGGTGAACGCACCGTGATGGCCGAGCGCGGGATCACCCGTCACCACGGCGAGCGGCTCGCCATCCCGGGTGCGGACGTCTCGCGTCCAGCGGGGACCGCGCGGTTCCACCGGGGCGACGGCCGGCCGGCCGTCCACGTCGACATACCCCGCGCCGCCGGGCAACCGGAAGTGCACCTCGACCGTCGGGTCGTGCAGGACGGCACGCAGCGCGTCGCGGACGCTGCGCACGGTCGCCGGCGCGGCGAGACGGAGCACCCGGTCGGCGGCGGTGGCCACGCCGAGCGCGCGGCGGCCGGTGGCGACCACCAGCATCGCCGGGAACACCGACAGAACAGCGCCCTGCGACGCGACCGCCCCCAGCACCCGGCTCAGGTCATCGGCCTCGATGGCCGGTGCCAGCAGGGCCGCGCCGGCCATCGCCACGCCCACCGCGAGCAGCACCAGCGGCGCGACGGCGCGCTCCGGGCCGCGCACCCGCCGGAGCCGTCGGATCAGCAGGACCGCGAAACCGACCGCGAGCAGCGGGTTGACCACCTGGTACGCGTCGCTGATCGCGCCGAAGACGTCCTCGTCGGCCAGGGGCGCGGGCCACCAGACGTCCGGGGCGTACCCGTTCCACTCGGGCCGCGAGGCGAGGATGCTCCACAGCATCAGCGGCCCGAGCACGATCGCCGCCAGCACCAGGATCGCCCGGTCGGCCCGCCCGATGAACCGCCCGTCGGGGTAGAGCAGCAGCGCGGTGCCGAACAGCAGGTAGAACTGGCAGCTGCCGGCGATGCCCAGCAGCGGCAGCACGCCGGTGTCCCAGCTCATCGTCCACGTCGTGAGCCAGGCGAGACCGGCCCCGGCGAGCAGGACGCCGGTGCGCCGCAGCAGCGCCGACCCGGCCAGCAGGACGCCGGCGGTGGTCAGCGAGCCGGCGACGAGAATGTTCAACGCCGCCAGCGCGGGCTCGTGACGCAGGTAGGGCCAGCCGGCGCAGAGCGTTCCCGCGGCGACCGCGGCACCGGCGCCCACCGCCGGCAGCAGCGGACGCGCCACCGCCCACCCCCGCCGGACCAACCGTGCCAACGGGTGCGCCACGTGCCCCGGGCGCGGCGTCAGCGCGCACCGCCGACGGGGACGCTGACGAGTACCGTCGTCCCTGCACCGGGCGGGCTGGTCAGCAGCATGCTGCCGCCCGCGGCGTCGACCCGGTCCCGCAGGCCGGCCAGGCCCCCGGCGGTGCCGGCCGCGGCGCCGCCGCGGCCGTCGTCGCGGACCTCGGCCTCGAGCCGGGCCTCACCGCCGGTCAGCCGCACCCACACTGCGCCGGCCCCGGAGTGCTTCACCACGTTCGCCAGCGCCTCGCAGACCGCGAAGTACACCGTGCGCTCGGCGAGGTCGCCGTAGGGGGCGGTGCCGGTGAGCTCGACGCGCAGGTCCACGGGCAGCCCCAGGCGGCCGGCCGCCTCCCGGACCGCCCCGGCCAGGCCGGCGGTACGCAGGATCTCCGGGTCCAGACCGCGGGCGACGTTGCGGACCTCCGCGTTCGCCGCCAGCAGCCCCGCCCGGATGTCCCGGAACACCGATGCCGTGCTGTCCGGATCGTCCTCGGTGGACCACTCCGCCGCGCTCGCCGACATCGCCAGCGCGAGCAGGCGTTGCTGCACACCGTCGTGCAGGTCACGCGCGATGCGGTTGCGCTCGGCGGCCTCGGCCTCCTCGACGCGCCGCTGGGCGGCCCGGGTCTCCACCAGCTGCGCCTGGATGGCGACCTGGAGCTGCGCGTTCTGCAGCGCCAGCCGCGCGGCCCGCAGCGCGGCCTCGGTGAACGGCACGTGCCGAAGCAGCAGCGGCCCGCCGGTCACCACCGCGAGCCGCTCCCCCGAGGTCACCGTCACCTCCTGGCGCCAGGCCTGCGGCCGCCCGTCCGGGTCGGCCGCCTCCCCGTCGACGTCGACGAAACGATGCTCCTCGGGCAGCCAGAAGAAGACGTCCACGGTGCCGTCGCGCAGCACGCTGCGCAGCGCGTCCCGGACGGCGCCGACCGTCGCCGGTCCGCCGCCGAGACGCAGCATGCGATCGGCCGCCGTCGCCGCGGCGACGGCGCGCCGCACCATCGCGACGAGCAGCGCGAGCGGGAACACCGCCAGCGCGGCGCCCTGCGCGGCGATACCGTCGGCGACGTGCCCAGGCCGGTGGTTCTCCAGCGTGGGTGACAGCGCCGCCAGGCAGAGCCCGACGACGCCCAGCACGGCGAACGCGGGCGCGATCAGCGAGCGCTCAAGCCCGTAGAGCCGGGCGCAGCGCCGCACGAGCAGGCCGACGAACACCACCGCGAGCACCGGGTTGGTGACCGTGTAGAGGTCGCCGACGAACCCGAACACGGCCTCGTCGGGCAGCAGGGACGGCCAGCGGACCTCCGGCGCGAACCCGTTCCACTCCGGTTCGGCAACGATGATCGCCACCACGGCCAGCGGGCCGAACGCCACGGTGGTGGCCATGGCCGCCCACCAGTCCGCCCGTCCGGTGAGCCGCCCGTCCGGGTAGAGCAGCACCCCCCAGCCGAGCACGACGAAGAACAGCGCGTTCGCGAACAGGCCGATCGCCGGAAGCGGTCCGACCTCCCGGCACAGCAGCCAGGTGGTGGCCCGGCACAGCCCGGCCGCGATGGCGAGCAGACCGGTGCGGCGCAGCACGGCGAGGCTGGCGAGCAGGATCCCGGAGGTGACGAACGCGCCGGTCACGAAGGCGTTGACCGCGGCCGCCGCGGGCTCGGCACGCCAGTACGGCCATCCGGCGGCGAGGGCGAGACCGCCCGCCACCGCGCCGAGCACGAGGGCCGCCGACGATAACCGGTACCGGCCCCAGCGGTCCGTTGCCGGGCCGATCACGATCGTCGACACGGATCCCCTCCGCCGGCCGCCACGTGGCGTGGGCGGCTGTGCAGTTACGCGTTCACAGCGCGGTCACCGAAGCCGCCGCTCTGCGTGGCGATCGTCGCACGCTCACGGACAGCCACGGCCGCCGGGGATCACGCACCGCCCGGCCGGGGGACGACTGATCGACCAACTGGGGGTCACAACGACGCTCGCCCGGAGCCCACCCCCGACACACCAGAGGAATGGTCGCAGAAGCGAAATGCTTGCACCTGCGGCATCGAGCTTTCCGCCTTGTAGCCGCAATATTGTTTTCGTGTCACGGTATTCGCGTGAAGGACTTCAGCCCACCGAATCCAGCTCCGGAAAATGCGGCGAACGACGATCGGGCACACCATTCGCGCGGCGCCGTCCACGGGCACGGGCACGGGTCACGGCACCGCGGCTGGGAGCGGCTGCGTCTCCCGCACCCCCACCGCCACTCGCACGGCCGGTCCGGCCGGATGGACGCGGAGGCCGCGTCCGCGGAGGGGATACGGGCGCTGCGGAACTCCCTGGTGATCCTCGGTGTCACGGCCGTCTGTCAGCTCGTCGTTGTCCTGCTCTCCGGGTCGGTGGCCCTGCTCGGAGACACCATCCACAACGCCGCGGACGCGCTGACCGCGCTTCCCCTCGCGGTCGCGTTCTGGCTGGGCCGGCGGCCGGCGACCCGCCGGTTCACCTACGGGTACGGCCGTGCGGAGGACCTGGCCGGCATCGCGGTGGTGCTCGTCATCGCCGCGTCCGCGGGGGTGGCCGCATACGAGGCGGTGGACCGGCTGATCCATCCGCGGGACGTGTCGCATCTGCCGGCGGTGGCGGTGGCCGGCCTGCTCGGATTCATCGGCAATGAATGGGTCGCCCGCTACCGGATCGAAACAGGCCGGAGAATCGGGTCGGCGGCACTGGTCGCCGACGGGCTGCACGCCCGCACGGACGGATTCACCTCGCTGGCCGTGCTGATCGGCGCCGGCGGAGTCGGGCTGGGCTGGCAGCTGGCGGACCCGCTGATCGGCCTCATGGTCACGGTCGCGATCCTCGCGGTGCTGCGGGACGTGGTCCGGGAGGTCTACGAGCGCCTGATGGATGCCGTTGATCCCGGGTTGGTCGACGCGGCGGAGGCCGCGCTGGCTGCGACGTCCGGGGTACGCGGGGTCGGCGCGCTGCGGCTGCGGTGGATCGGCCACCAGCTCCGCGCCGAGGCCGACATCCTCGTGGACGAGCACCTGACCGTCGTCGACGCGCACGCGATCGCGGTGGAGGCCGAGCACTCCATGATCCACGCCGTCTCCCGACTGACCGCGGCGACGGTCCACACGGATCACGCGTCCACCGCGTCGTCGGGCGGCAGGCACGAGGCTTTGGCCCACCACCTCCATCAGGTCGGACCCGCCGGATAGCGGCACGAAGGCCGCCCGGGGCGATCAGCACGTCGCGGCGGGGGCGAGCGCGTCGCGGACGACCCGGCCGACGGCGGCCGTCTCGAGCAGGAAGCCGTCGTGACCCGACGCGGATGGGACGAGGCGCAGCTCGGTGCCCAGGTGGCGGGCGAGCTCGGCCTGCAGGCGCGGCGGGTAGAGGCGGTCACTGTCGATGCCGGCGACCGTCACCGGGACGGGGCAGGCCCGCAGCGCCGCCGGCACGCCGCCACGGCCGCGGCCGGCGTCCTGGCTCATCATCGCCGCGGTCAGCGTGAGGTAACTGCCGGCGTCGAAACGGTGCGCCAGCTTCGCCCCGTGATGCTCGACGTAGGACGCGGCGGCGTAGCGGCCGTCCGCCTGCACCGCGTTGCCGAACCGGTGGGCCAGCTCGCGCTCGCTGCGGTAGCTGACCTGCCCCATCTGCCGGGCCAGGCCCAGCCCGACATGCGGCCCGCCCCCGGGCGGGCGGTCGTGGTAGTCACCGCCGTGCCAGTTCGGGTCGGCGCGGATCATCGCGAGCTGGGTGGCGTAGAGCGCGATCTGTTCGGCGGTCGCCGCCGCTCCGCAGGCGATCACGACGGCGCGCCGTACCCGGGCGGGGAACGCCAGCGCCCATTCCAGCGCCCTCATCCCGCCCATCGAGCCGCCGATGACGGCCGCCCACCGGCCCACGCCGAGCTCGTCGGCCAGCAGGGCCTCCGCCCTGACCTGGTCGCCGACGGTGATCTCCGGCCAGCGGCCGCCCCAGGGACGTCCGTCGGATGCGGCGGAGGCCGGGCCCGTCGTGCCCTGACAGCCGCCGAGGACGTTCGGGCAGACGACGAAGAACCGGTCGGTGTCGAGGACTGCGCCCGGCCCCACCAGCCCACCCCACCAGCCCGGGGTCGGATGCCCCGGCCCGGCGCCGCCGGCGGCGTGACTGTCGCCGGTGAGCGCGTGCAGCACCAGCACGGCGTTACCCGCGTCGGGCGCGAGCGCGCCCCACGTCTCGTAGGCGATCGTCACCTCGGGCAGCGAACCACCGCGTTCCAGGGTCAGCGGGCCGGCCGACCTGACGAACCGGCGATCTCCCACCGGGTCGCCGGGGCGCCACGCGGCCGACGCCGGCGGCGGCGGCGGCGACGGCGACGGCGGTGCCGGTGCCGGTGCCGGTGCCGCCGCCGGCCGCGGACCCGACGGTGGCCGTGGTGGCGGCGCCGGCTGGCTGGCTGGCGCGGCGTCCTGACGCTGGTCGGTCATCCGGACTTCGCGGCCCGGAAGCCCGCGTCGAGGTCGGCGAGGATGTCGTCGATGCCCTCGATGCCCACCGACAGCCGGATCAGGTCGGGGGTGACCCCGGTCGCCGCCTGCTCGGCGTCGGTGAGCTGCGAGTGGGTGGTCGTCGCCGGGTGGATGACCAGCGAACGGACGTCGCCGATGTTGGCGAGGTGGCTGAACAGCTCCAGACCCTCGACGAACTTCCGGCCCGCCGCCGCACCGCCCTCGATACCGAACGCCAGCACGGCGCCCGCGCCGCGGGGCAGGACTCGGCTCGCCCGCTCGTACCACGGCGAACCGGCCAGCTTCGGGTAGGCGACCCAGCTCACCTCGTCGCGCGCCCGCAGCCACTCGGCGACCCGCTGGGCGTTGGCGCTGTGCCGCTCCATCCGCAGTGACAGCGTCTCCAGGCCCTGCAGGAACAGGAAGGAGTTGAGCGGCGCGACGGCCGGGCCGAGGTCGCGCAGGAGCTGCACCCGGGCCTTGGCGATGTAGCTGCCGTGACCGAGGGCGTCCCAGTAGACCAGGCCGTGGTAGCTCGGGTCGGGGGTGGTGAAGTTCGCGAACCGCCCGCTGGCGCCGTAGTCGAACCGGCCGCTGTCGACGATGATCCCGCCGATCGAGGTGCCGTGGCCGCCGATGAACTTGGTCGCCGAGTGCACGACGATGTCGGCGCCGTGCTCGAACGGCCGGTACAGGTAGGGCGTCGCCAGGGTGTTGTCGATGATCAGAGGTATCCCGGCCTCGTGCGCGACGGCCGCGACGCCCTCGGTGTCGAAGACGTCCCCGCGCGGGTTGCCGATCGTCTCGCCGTAGAAGGCCCGCGTCTCGGGGCGTACCGCGGCCCGCCAGGCGTCAAGGTCGTCCGGGTTGTCGACGAACGACACCGAGACGCCGAACTTGGGCAGCGTGTAGTGGAACAGGTTGTAGGTACCGCCGTAGAGGTTCGCGGAGCTGACGATGTGGTCGCCGGCCTCGGCCAGGTTGAGGATCGCCAGCGTCTCCGCCGCCTGCCCCGATGCCGTGGCGAGCGCGCCGATCCCGCCTTCGAGGGCGGCGACGCGCTGCTCGAAGACGTCCTGGGTGGGGTTCATGATCCGGGTGTAGATGTTGCCCGGCTCGCCGAGCGCGAACAGCGCGGCCGCGTGGTCGGTGTCGCGGAAGACGAAGCTCGTCGTCTGGTAGATCGGGACGGCTCGCGCACCGGTCGTCGGATCGGGCTGGGCGCCCGCGTGGATCTGCTGCGTCTCGAACGACCAGTTCGACTCGGTCATGGCGGAAGTCCCCCTCTGGCGGTGGTGGCACGGCGGAGCCTGGTTCGGGGTGGTTCTCGGACGGCGGCGTGGACGGGGGGCCTCACGGGGTGCGCCACGCCCATCTCATGGCCTGGCCGGCCCCCCGGCGCACATCCGTTGGTCGCGGCCGGGTGGCCGTTCGGCACCTCGGCCCGGGGCCGGAAGAAGGATGCCCCGCCCGGAGCGGAATGGCGCGGATACACGCCGCGCCGCCACCACTCCGCCGGGTCATGGCCTGGCAGCGCGTCGGCCGAGCGGCCCCGCTCGCAGTGCGGGTCACGGCGGTGCCGGACCACACGTACCGGACGGCGGGCGCCACCGGACGGATGCGTGCGGCCCGCGGGAGCAGCGCGAGCGTGGGAGCGAGGTGTCGCGCTCGCCCGGCGGGAACTAGCCGAGCGGCCGGCCGCCGGTACAGGCGGCCGAGGTGACGCGGAGCAGATCGATGTACTCCCGACGCACCAGCATCAGCGGAGTCGACATGCCCGAACCGAAACACGCCGGATACCGGGCCGACAACACCCGTCCAACGTGTCCCACGCCACACTCCCATGTGTTATCAACCAAATACCGAACGTCCCGCAGACCCACGACCTCGCCCTTCACAGAAAACCACTTCTCCGATCGGGAAAGCTAGTAAAGTCCCGCCGACGCGTCCCGCCCGGAGCAGGGAGGCTCGCATGCCCGACTCCCCCGCTCGTCCACGCGCCGCGAGTGCGGGTGCCGCGCGGCTCCCCGTCCTCGACCTGCGCGACTACACCGCGCCGGACGGCCGTGCCGACCGCCGGGACTTCCTCGACGCGCTGCGCGCGGCCTGCCGCGATCCGGGCTTTCTCCAGCTGACCGGACACGGCGTACCTTCCGGCCTCACGGAACGGATCATCGCGGTGAGCCGCGCGTTCTTCGACCTGCCGCTCGCCGCCAAACTCGAGATCGAGAACGTCCACTCCCCGCACTTCCGCGGCTACACCCGCCTCGGGCACGAGATCACCCGGGGCAGGCCGGACCTCCGCGAGCAGATCGACATCTCCGACGAGCGGCCGGCCCGCGTCCTCGGGCCGGACGACCCGCCCTACCTGCGTCTGGACGGGCCCAACCAGTGGCCGGCGGCGCTGCCGGAGCTGCGCGTGGCCGTCCTCGCCTACCTGGCCGAGCTTGGGCGCGTCGCGCGGGTGCTGGTGCGCGCGCTCGCCGAATCGCTGGGGCTGCCGCCCGACCATCTGGACCCGACCTTCTCCGCCGAGCCCCGCTCCCACCTGAAGCTGCTGCGCTACCTGCCGACCCCCGCCGGCAGCGCCACCGGACACGACGCCGCCGAGCCCGACGCCGCCGCGGACGGCCAGAACGTCGACCAAGGCATCGGCCAGGGCGTCGGCGCGCACAAGGACGGCGGCTTCCTGACCTTCGTCCTGCAGGACGGCGTCCGCTCAGCCCGCCAGGACGGCGCCCACCCGGCCCCCCGCTCCCCCACGGGCCCGTCCGGCCTGCAGGTCGCCGACGGCGCGGGCGGGTGGATCGAGGCCGCCGCGGTGCCTGGCGCGTTCGTGGTGAACATCGGCGAGATGTTCGAGCTGGCCACCCGGCGTTACTACCGGGCAACCGTCCACCGGGTCGTGAGCCCACCACCAGGCCACGAGCGGGTGTCCGTGGCGTTCTTCTTCGGGCCACGGCTGTCGGCCACCCTCGAACCCATGCCGCTGCCCGACACCCTCCTCGCGGAGATCCCCGACGCCGAACCACCCGACCCGGAGAACCCGATCTTCGCCCAGCACGGGACGAACACCCTGAAGAGCTGGCTGCGCAGTCATCCCGAGGTGGCCCGCCGCCACTACGCCGACGTGGCACCCCCGGCGGGCGTGGCGCCGGCGGCCGGAGGCGGCGCGTGACCGACACCATCGGCGCTTCCCCGGCCCGCCAGAACACCGCCGCGCCGGCAGGCCAGAAGGCCGTCACGCCGGCGCCCCGCGAGACGGGCGAGCCGGGGCGGCCGGCGGCGGGCACGCCGGACTGGTCGTTCGAGACCCGGCAGATCCACGCCGGGACCCGCCCCGATCCCACGACCGGGGCCCGCGCGGTGCCGATCTACCAGAGCACCTCGTTCGTGTTCCCGGACGCGGCCTATGCCGCCGGTCTGTTCGCCCTCACCGAGACGGGTTTCACCTACACGCGGGTGGTGAACCCGACGCAGGACGCCCTCGAGCAGCGCGTCGCCGACCTCGAGGGCGGTGTCGCCGCCCTGGCGACAGCCAGCGGGCAGGCCGCGCAGACCCTGGCCGTCCTCAACCTCGCCTCCGCCGGCGACCACCTGGTGTCGTCCGCGTCGCTCTACGGCGGAACGTACGCCCTGTTCCGCCACACCCTGGCCGACCTGGGCATCGAGACCACGTTCGTCGACGACCCGGACGACCTCGACGCCTGGCGCGCGGCGATCCGGCCGAACACCGCGGCGTTCTACGGCGAGACGATCGGCAACCCGCGCGGGAACGTCCTCGACATCGCCGGCGTCGCGGGGGTCGCGCACGAGGCCGGGATACCGCTGCTCGTCGACAACACGCTGGCCTCGCCCTACCTGGCCCGCCCACTCGAGCATGGGGCTGACGTCGTGCTGCACTCGGCCACGAAGTTCATCGGCGGGCACGGGACGTCCATCGGCGGGATCATCGTCGACGGCGGCCGGTTCGACTGGGGCAACGGGCGCTACCCGCGGTTCACCGAACCGGACCCGGCCTACGACGGCCTGGTGTTCCTCGACGCCTTCCCCGAGACGGCCTTCATCCTGCGGGCCCGCGCGCGGTTGCTGCGCGACCTCGGCCCCGCGCTGGCGCCGATGAACGCGTTCCTGCTGTTGCAGGGCCTGGAGACGCTGTCGCTGCGGATGGAGCGGCACAGCGCCAACGCGCTGCGCGTCGCCGAGTGGCTGGCCGCGCGCGACGAGGTCGGCTGGGTGGCCTACCCGGGGCTGCGCTCCAGCCCGTGGCACGCCGCGGCGGCGCGTTACCTGCCGCGCGGCACCGGGGCGGTGGTCGCGTTCGGCCTGCGCGGCGGGGCGGCGGCCGGGCCCGCGTTCATCGAGGCGCTGGAGCTGCACAGCCACCTGGCGAACGTCGGCGACGTTCGCTCGCTGGCCATCCACCCGGCGTCCACCACGCACGCGCAGCTGCGCGAGGACGAACGGCTCACCAGCGGGGTGTCCGCCGACCTGGTCAGGCTCTGCGTCGGCCTCGAGGGCGTGGACGACATCCTCGCCGACCTCGACGGGGCGTTCCGCGCGATCGCGGGACCCGCCTGAGACATCCGTGTGGACGCCCGCGTGCCGACGGGCGTCCACACGGCACACCGGCGGGTCAGGGCGCTCCCGGGGAGAACCGCCGCCCGTCGCAGCGGGTGTTCGCCGCCGCCGGGAGCCGCGGTTCCGGGATGGCGCAGCTGAAGGTGGTGGACGGGCCCAACGGCTCCGCGGAGAGCTCGTAGACCGCCATCAGCTTCCCGGTCGGGTCCAGGCCGTAGCCCCGGTCGGTCGGGGACGTGGCCCCCGCCGGGGCGGGCGACCGGGTGGCCGGGGCCCGGGGCGACCCCCCACGGG